>NZ_JAUBPR010000078.1:0-10628 GCF_036700845.1 Microcoleus sp. S13_C5 | reverse complement strand
CTCCCAATTGCAAAGTCAAATCGAGACAGCCAATCAGAATCAAACTCAACTTCAATCTCAAGTATCCGACTTAGAAAATCAGTTAGAAAGTGTGCGTCAAAGTCGCTCTGAATTGGAATCTCACCTCACTTCTCAAATTTCGGTATTGCAAAGTCAAATCGAGACGGCAAATCAAAATCAAAATCAACTTCAATCTCAAGTATCCGAGTTAGAAAATCAGCTAAATATCCTGCGTCAAACTCGCTCGGAATTAGAAGTTCAGCTAGAAACTGCTAACACCGAACGATCGCACCTTTCTTCTCAACTCTCCCAATTGCAAAGTCAAATCGAGACAGCCAATCAGAATCAAACTCAACTTCAATCTCAAGTATCCGACTTAGAAAGTCACTTAGAAAGTGTGCATCAAACTCGCTCTGAATTGGCATCTCAGCTAGAAACGGCTAACAGAGAACGATCGCATCTTTATTCTCAACTCTCGGAAACTCAAAGTCAAATCGAGACAGCAAACCAGAATCAAGCTCAACTTCAATCTCAAGTATCCGAGTTAGAACACCAACTAGAGACAGTTTATCAAGAACGCTTGCTGCTAACATCGCAACTTTCCGAAGCGGGCGATCGACAATCTGAGCATTTTGAGCCGGAATCAGAACAAATTGAAGCATCTACTTCAGATACCAAAGTTGGGAAGAGTCAAGAATTTGTTGTTTCTCAGCAGGGTCAAGGCGATTATACTACTATTAGCGAAGCGCTGAAAAATGCAGCACCGGGCACGCGCATTGACGTGCATCCAGGCGTTTATCGCGAAAGTCTCATTCTCGACAAATCGGTAGAAATTATCGGCAGCGGAGAGGTTGATCGCATTGTGATTGAAAGTATCAACTCAAACTGCATTAAAATGGCAACTGATACTGCTTTAGTGCGGGGTTTAACGCTGAGCGCCACTGGGAAATATTACGCTGTAGATATTCGCAAAGGCGAGTTAATCATAGAAGACAGCGATATCACTTCTGCGGACTATTCTGTGGTGGGAATTTGCGGCCCTGATGCAAATTCTATCCTCCGCCGCAGTCAAATTCATGATGGGGTATGGAACGGAATTTTTATATCGGATAATGGGAAAGCAACGGTAGAAGATTGCAGTATTTTTGACAACGGCAGCTTAGGAATAGGTGTCGGATTGGGAGGAAAATTAATCGTGCGTCGGTGTCGGATTAATGGTAATGAAGGTGAGGCGATCGCCGTTTACAGAGATGGCATTGCTACCGTGGAAGATAGCGATTTAACGGGCAATGCTGGGGGTGCTTGGCGCATTGCAGATAACGGATACTGGAACGGCAAAGGCAATCAAGAATAGAAGAAGGAAGAAGGAAGAAGGAAGAGAAAAGAGCGAAGAGAATTCCCAATTAGCGATTCCCAATCCCCGATGGCCAATACCCAATTACCAATTCTAAATGCCTAACAATCGAGCTGGATTGTGTTTCATCATCAAATCAATCTCATGCGGAGAAATGCCTTCACATATCAATTTATCCACAAATAATTTGTAACCTTCCGCCGGCAAAGGATCGGGTTTCCTTCCTAAATCCGTACTCATAACAAAATGCTCTGCTCCTATTAGTTTAATCGCTGCTGCCATCTTACTAATAGAAACTTGATGCCAGTTTTTGTGTCCGTCATCAGCGGCATTTTCTCCCATCAAATCGTTTACAAATGCGAGTTCTAAGAAAGCTCCGGCTGCGGCGGCTGTTTGCATATTTTCTAGGGATAAACCGGGTACATCCGCCATTGCGTGGGTAATCAGGATGTTTTTAATGTTGAGCAGGTTGGCTGCACCGACAACCGCCATCACTTCTTCTGATGAAATATGACCAGTTTCCAATACCAAATTCTCTTTTGCTACAATCTTCAACACCGCTGCTGTTTCCGGTAAAACCTTGCCATTGTCCGCAATTTTAATCCCTATTCCCGATTTGTGAAAAACCTGCAAGTGATGCTCAGCATCAACCGTTGGTAGCCACACTACTTTACCGTATTTGCCACCGATGCGGTGCATTGCCTCAACCGCTTCGGGATTAATGCCACCTACCGAATGATTGAGAACAACTCCCCCGAAAACTTCGATTTCTGGTACTATTTTATTAACCAAAACTGCCCGCGCTGCTGTGCTGGCATAATGATTTTTCAATACCACAGCTTTCATCTTCGCCCTAGCAGCTAATTTCGCTACTTCAAAATCATCCAACCTGCGAGGAATCACATCAGGAGAAGAATGAATGTGAAAGTCGATCGCACCTTCGATCGTACTCTTGGGCAAATTGACCATCGGCGGATCTCCGACAGCATAAGCTGGCAGACAAAACCAAGAGCAAACCATCCAAACTAACGTTAAAAAAACAGCTTGCATTCATCCCCTCTTCCCTTCTTCCCTCTGCGTTCTCTGCGGTTCATTTCCTCTTAATCCTCTCAAATAAAAGATTTAACCGCATTTGCTAAAGCTTCTGCATTCTCTTCGTGCATACCCAAAGAACCGGGAATAACTCGCGATTCAACACCCGGTAATTCCGTTAATGCTTCCATTTCAGCCTTTGATTTGGGCGGCGCATTTTCAGCAATTACAACCATCACTGGCACTGCTAATTGTTGAAAATTATCTGTAAATTCCGATCGCACTTTTGCCGGATCTAAACCACCAGTCACAAAGGCGGCGGGACCGTAGCGAGCACCGGGTTTTTGCGTAATTTTCCACTTATTTTGAATGAAATCGGGTGTGACTTTGGCAGCATCCACATAGACGTGACGCCGATACATCAAACTCAGGAAAGACGGCGCAGTGTTCAGTTTGTAAAGGAATTGTCCTAGTAAGGGCGATCGTACTACTTCTCTCACAATTCCGTGCCACCCACTTTGCTGTTTGCTCATCGTCGGCAAAGGCCCGCGCCAAGTCGGCGCAGCTAACACAATCTTTGACCAAACATTGGGCTGTGATTGCGCTAATTGCATCACATAACCCGCAGCGTGACCTGCTGCAACTACAGCAACCGGACTATTAAAAATTGCCTCAACAAAATCCTTAAGAAACTGATGGTATAAGTGCGGTTGATAGTCGGTTCGCGGGCGATCGGATTCGCCAAAACCCGGCCAATCTAAGCTCACCACTTGAAATTTAGGAGCTAACAATTCTGCTAAAGGACGCATTTCTTCTCGCGTCGAAACCGTACTGAAAGCCGGCAGCAGCAATACAGGATTTCCCTGTCCTCTGGTTTCGTAAATAACTTTGATTTGCGTTTCTTTCCACTTCCAGAGATATTGTTGAACTGTGCCGGGATAGTTGCCAGAACCTGATTTTGTTAAATTTGTAGTTTGAGTCATGGCTGTTTATTCTTTTAATTTGCTTCGGCTTGCTTGCTCAATTCACAAGCAACTGCCTTATTTTTCATCATTTGAAATATGTTGTAAAAGCCGTTAGCGCGGGAAGGGGTCAGACTCACATTCAATCCCGTGTCTTGAATAAAATCTGGAGTAATAGTGACAATTTCAGCAGGCGTTAATCCGCTCAAACCTTCCACCAGCAAGCCAACTAATCCTTTGACTAACTGAGCGTCTGAATCGCCTTGATACAAAACTTTTCCGTCTGCTAAATTTGCAGTAATATAAACTTGCGACACGCAGCCAGAAACTTTGTTTTCCGGCAGTTTGTCGCTTTCGGGAAATGCTGGGAGTCTCTTGGCATACCACAGCAGTTGTTCGTAGCGCTGTTTCGGATCGGAATGTCGCTGAAAGCGCTGAACGATTTTAGCTAGGGCTGCGGGTAGCGCGGTGTTTGCGGACATGATTCACTCGTAGCGGTTTACTTCGTTAATATTATACATTTAATTTTGGTGGGGGGTGCGATCGATTTGCAACATCAGCGTCGATCTGCATTCATCTACTGTTACAAACCCAAAACTACAACTTTTGGCAGTCTCGTGCGTGTAGCTGCGAATAACCTTCGCCATTACAAACGACCCAATTATAGACTGATGAAATATCAAAAAAAACAACTGTTGAGCTGTGATATAATTCTATAGTATGCCTTTTGCCAGAAAGACATCGAAGGGCATTTTATCAGTGAGAAATTATTGAAATTTGTCGAGATCAAAAGGTCGATCACTCTGAACTGCCCGATCGCCGATCTGAACAGGTTATTGTAGATGACAAGTGCGATCGTCCCGCAATTATCAAATTTCGCAACGATCGCGATTTGAGCAAAATTCAAACGTTAGCTCGAACACTATGGCGCGATCGCCCTTACACGGGTAAAAGCGGCACACCGCGCAACTGGCGCAGGGAATTGATACAAACTGGGCAGTCGCAGCCAAACATCGCCACGGCGGCATCGCTTTCTTCTTCCGAAAAATCCAGCATCGCCACCGGCTGGCCATCCGGCGACTGCCAAGCGATCGTCTGTTTAGAATTGGAAGCAGCGGTTGTAGCGGGGAGGCGCACGCAAGTCAGGCGCTGAGTGTGGGGCGATCGCACGCAGCGGGGCGAATCAGCGGATTGGCCTGGTGTTTCGCCAATTTGAGCGGGAGTTGCGATCGCGCTCAAAGACATCAGAGAGCCAAACAGCGTCGGGCTTACAAGTAAAGTGAGGAGCAATCTATTCATTTGTCGTCCTTAAGAACTTCAACGTATACAGTAGCCGATTATCTGTTGAAATTCAACAAGGTTTTCGTCTGATCTCAGTACGATTTGCCGTTATTAAGGCTTAAAAGCCGAATATTTGCCGCCCAAACCTTCAACAATTATCCGCCTATTGGCAACCAGCATTTTCTGATAAGTATCACCTTTCCTCCCATTTTAAGAATTGTTGCAATTTGAGTATATTTAGCTCGCCAGTGATAACAAGTTCATCCAATGCGGGTAAACTGATTTCAGCAAGGGCAACTCGAAGCAGCGAACAAGTTTACCTCAAAAACCAGGTGGGGAGTGATGAGTACAGTTTTAGTGGTGGAAGATTCCCGCAGCCAGCGAGAGTGCATTTCACATCAGTTGAGATGCAGCGGATTGAATGTAATTCAGGCATCAGATGGTGTGGAAGCGCTGGATAAAATTGATAAAAATTGCCCGGATTTAGTATTATTAGATATCGTAATGCCCCGCCTGAACGGCTACGGTGTTTGCGGTTTAATTAAAGCTAATCCCGAAACTCGGAATATACCAGTGGTATTTTTAACAGGCAAGGGGCAGCAGTTAGCTTTATTTTCCAGGTTCCAGGGCGCTCGCGCCGAGGCTTATGTTAGCAAACCTTGGCAGCCGAGGGAACTTGTGGCAACGATCAGAAAAGTTTTGATCAATGCCAATATTAACTTCGATCGAGCTTCGGCTGACGCTTGGACAGAATACGGTATCTTAAACTTAAGTACAGTCGAACTGTATCAAAGTTGTGCCGATGCTTGGACAAAATACAGCGCCCAAATTATTAAATTGTACGATTCCAGCTTAGCAGCTTTCGAGCAAGCTTTGGCAATTGAACCGAGTCACTCGAATGCAAACAAGTATCGAAACCGAGTCCAGACAATCCGGGCAATTTTGATGAAAAAATTAGAGCAAACTAAACCTTGCACAGTTTGCGATTATTATTACGGCAAGGACGGGATAAATTGTGCGGTGCATCCAGATGGCCGTCCTCAAGAACAGTGTCGCGATTGGGAATTTAATTAAAATAAAATGAAAACAAATAACCGCGCTTACTTGGAAAAGTTGCTGCAAGAAAGAAACGAACATCCCGAAAGAATAGCTGAAATTGATGCGAAAATAAATGAGACTTTTCGCCAAAATTACGCAATTTTAGTAATGGATATGTCAGGATTTTCGCGCACGACAGTCCGCTACGGAATTATTCATTTTTTGGCAATGATTCACCGGATGCACGGAATTGTCAAACCGATAATTTCAGAATGCAGGGGCACTGTAGTTAAGGAGGAAGCAGACAATATTTTTGCAGTTTTTCCCGATGTAAAATCGGCGGTGGAAGCTGCGAAAGACTCTTTGAAACAAACGGCGGCTGTCAACACGACACTACCGCCGGATATGGATATTTACCTCTGCATTGGTATTGGCTGTGGCGATGTTTTGATGCTGGAAGGAGAAGATATGTACGGATCGGAATTTAATCTGGCATCCAAACTGGGAGAGGATTTGGCGGAACGGGGAGAGATTTTGCTCACCTCAGCAGCCTTTGAAAAGTTGGAAGGTGAGAAGGAAGACTGGGAAAAAGTGGAACTTTCGGTTTCAGGTTTGGAATTGGTGGCGTACAAGCGGCTGTAATCGGCTGAATTTCTGTTGTCTTCTCGTTTTTTGCCCTGCTGGAAAATGAGAACATGACTTGGGCCAGCCTTCACTAGGAACCCGGTTTATTCGCAGAGTTTCGGCTACTCCGCTATTTGCGTACCAACCGGGTTGATGAGGCTATATTCCTAGAGAATATCGAATTTAAATAAAATTTAAAATCAGATGATTGAGGAACACAAAACTTGGCAATCTATCAATTTATCTGCTATTCGACAGCGGCTGGCTTGGCTGCAACAACAGCCAGATAAAGTTATTTTTTGCAAAGAGTCGGGTGTTCACTATGTTGCCGTCACAAAAGATCGATCGCACATTAAGCTATCTTTAGTAGAAAAAGTAAATCAGCACACAGATTTACTGCAATCTGTTTTCGATTTCAACAATCCTTTACATCTAGTGTCTGAATATACTCAGGCAATGATGTTGGGTTTAGTGTGGCAAAGCCAACCTCAAAGAATCTACATAGCTGGATTTGGCGGCGGCAGAGTTCCCTTAGTTTTGCACCACTATTTGCCGGACACTGTTATAGAATGTGCGGAGGTCGATCCGATCGCGATCGAAGCAGCTACACAGTGTTTTGGGGTAAAATTGGACGATCGGCTAACTGTAACAATTCAAGATGGCCGAGAGTATTTAGAGCAGCAAAAATCAGATACTCAGTACGATATCATCATGATCGACGTAGCTTTTGGCAACGGCTACTTTCCGCACCGCCTATCCACCAAAGAATTTTATCAAATCTGCGAAAAACACTTGTCAAGCGAGGGAGTTGTGGTAGCAAATCTGCTGCACAGAGATCAGTTTTATGCCGAAAAAATCACAACTTTTCAAAGTGTGTTTTCTCAAGTGTGCCTGTGTGTTTGCCAGGAAAGTAATAGCATTTTGATTGGTAGCAACAGCCAGATTTTGGAGAAAGATGAGATTGTTGCTAGGGCCAAATATTTGCAAGATAGCTATCAATTTTACTTTCCATTGACAGACAGGGCGCTTGAGGTAAAAGTAGGTAGAGAATTGGCGGAGGCTGTACCTACTTTAGAGAAAGCTCAAATTTTTCATGACGATTCGCCGCCCGCTGGTTATTTTGATTGCTGGTTATTCTGATATCTATAATAAGTCCGGCTTTACTCTTTGTGGAACAGGCCGGAAAGCCTGTTGCTGATGTGGTTTTCACGATGTTGAGATAGCCCGGAGATTGGAAATCGCGTCTACACATACGAAGTGCGAGCAGAGGGGGACTAAGAGAAAAGGGGGTACTAAAGCCGGATTTAATATGATGTGATTTTGTCCCGAATTTTCAGCATCGATCGCCGATCGAGAAAAAATCTATAATAAATCCATATTCTAAAATCTATAACAAATGGCGACACGAGTTGATTTTCCTAAATATCTGCAATCCCTGGTTGAGTCTTATAAAAAACAACAGCATCTCTACACGCTGACGGATTTACAGGTGGAGGATCGATCGCAACCTCGATCCGCACAAAATAAACCAGAAACGAAAATCGATCGGCTGGAAGTGCTGGCGGGACTCCGCAAGTACGTGCAGCAGGGAAATGTGCTGCTAGTGGGCAAGCCCGGTTCGGGAAAATCAACGGTATTGCTGCGTTTTCGGTGGGAATGGGCACGAGAAGCACTCAAGGATCGCGATCGACAGATTCCGGTGTTGGTGCAGTTGAGGAGCGATCGCTCGATCGTAGAAGCAATCTGTGCAGAATTTCGGCAGGCAAAGCTGAGAGTTAGCCAGAAAGAGGTGGATGATTTTCTGCTGGATGGCAGGTTGCTGCTGTTGCTGGATGGCGTGAATGAGATGCCATCGCAACAAAGGCGGCAGGATTTGCAGCTATTCCACGACGACAATCCCGATACGCCGATGATTTTCACGACACGGGATTTGGCGCTGGGCCGATCTTTGGGCATTGAGAAAAAGCTGGAGATGTGCGCGCTGACGGAACCGCAGATGCGGGAGTTTGTGCACAAGCATTTGCCACAACATGGGGATTTGCTGCTGCGACAGTTGGGAAATCGCCTGCGAGAGATTGCCGAAACGCCGTTACTACTGGAAATGATGTGTAAGGTGTTTAAAAATAGCGGGAAAATTCCCCAGAGTAAGGGCGAGTTGTTTCAGGAGTTCGATCGCCAGTATGAGGAGTTTAAGCGCGGCGCGTG
The DNA here is from genome assembly GCF_036700845.1 of Microcoleus sp. S13_C5. Lineage (NCBI taxonomy): Bacteria > Bacillati > Cyanobacteriota > Cyanophyceae > Oscillatoriales > Microcoleaceae > Microcoleus > Microcoleus sp. S13_C5. Next base: position 2,132 of record NZ_JAUBPR010000078.1, on the reverse strand, counting down.
GGTTTCGGATGGTTTTCGGCGCTTCAAGTCGGAGATTTTGCAGCAGTTGGCTTTTGTGATGTTGCAGGGTGACTCGCAGCCCCCCACGGATGGTTGGGTGGCGATTGATCGCGCTCGGGCTGAGGGGATTTTGGAGTGCTGGTTGCACGATCGGGGGGTGGTGGATGCGCCAATCAAGGCGAAGAAGTGGCTAGAGGATTTGCTGAAGCACCATCTGTTGCAGGTGGCGGCAAAGCCGGAGGAAATTGAGTTTCATCACCAATTATTTCAGGAGTATTATGCGGGGCGGGCGTTGCTGAAACTGTTGCTTGAAAGGCATATTGATGCGAGCGATGATCGACGGTTGCAGCATTTCTATTTGAATTATTTTAAATGGACGGAGCCTCTGGCGTTCATGCTGTCGTTGTTGCGGGATGAGGTGCAGGCGGTGCGGGTGGTGCGGCTGGCATTGGAGGTGGACTTGAGGTTGGGGGCGCGGCTGGCGGGGGAGGTGCAGCGGGAGTTTCAGCAGCGCACGGTTGGGTTGGTGGATGGGTTGGATGTGTCGTTGTTGTTGAAGGCTGAGCTTTTGAGGGAAGTGCGATCGGATGAGGCGATTGCGAGATTACTTAAATTCGTTGAACATTCACACCATTGTGTGCGTAGGAGCGCGGCAGATGCCTTAGGCAAAATCGGTGACGCTCAGGCGATTCCGGTATTACTTAAACTCGTGGAAGATTCACACTCTTCTGTGCGTAGGAGCGCGGCAGATGCCTTAGGCAAAATCGGTGACGAGAAGGCGATTCCAGGATTACTTAAACTCGTTGAAGATTCAGACTTTTATGTGCGTTGGGGGGCGGCAGATGTCTTAGGCAATATCGGTGACGCTCAGGCGATTCCGGGATTACTTAAACTCGTTGAAGATTCACACCCTTATGTGCGTAGTAGCGCGGCAGATGCCTTACGCAAAATCGGTGACGCTCAGGCGATTCCGGGATTACTTAAACTCGTGGAAGATTCAGACTCTTATGTGCGTAATAGCGCGGCATATGCCTTAGGTGAAATCGGTGACGAAAAGGCGATTCCGGGATTACTTAAACTCGTTGAACATTCAGACTCTGATGTGCGTAATAACGCGGCAAGTGCCTTAGGCCAAATCGGTGACGCTCAGGCCATTTGGGGATTACTTAAACTCGTTGAAGATTCAGACTCTTCTGTGCGTTGGAGGGCGGCAGGTGCCTTAGGCAATATCGGTGACGCTCAGGCGATTCCGGGATTACTTAAACTCATGGAACATTCAGACTCTGATGTGTGTTGGAGCGCGGCAGATGCCTTAGGCAATATCGGTGACGCTCAGGCGATTCCGGGATTACTTAAACTCATGGAACATTCAGGCTATGATCTGCGTAGGAGTGCGGCATATGCCTTAAGCAATATCGGTGACGATCGGGCGATTTCGGGATTACTTAAACTCGTTGAAGATGCAGACTTTTATCTGCGTTGGAGCGCGGCAGGTGCCTTAGGCAATATCGGTTACGAGAAGTCGATTCCGGGATTAATTAAACTCATGAAACATTCAGACTCTGATGTGCGTAAGATCGCGGCACACACCTTAGGCAAAATCGGTGACGCTCAGGCGATTCCGGGATTACTTAAACTCGTTGAAGATTCACAGCCTTATGTGCGTAGTATCGCGGTAGATGCCTTAGGCAAAATCGGTGACGCTCAGGCGATTCCGGGATTACTTAAACTCGTGGAAGATTCAGACTCTGATGTGCGTAAGATCGCGGCAGATGCCTTAGGCAAAATCGGTGACGAAAAGGCGATTCCGGGATTACTTAAACTCGTTGAAGATTCAGACTCTTCTGTGCGTAGTAGCGCGGCAGATGCCTTAGGAAAAATCGGTGACGATCGGGCGATTTCGGGATTACTTAAACTCGTTGAAGATTCACAGCCTTATGTGCGTAGTATCGCGGTAGATGCCTTAGGCAAAATCGGTGACGAAAAGGCGATTCCGGGATTACTTAAACTCGTTGAAGATTCAGACTCTTCTGTGCGTAGTAGCGCGGCAGATGCCTTAGCGGGACTTAAACAAATTTTAAGCCCAAACAAAGCCTAAACTGGCTTTATAAGCGGAGAATACGTCCCAATTT
>NZ_JAUBPR010000244.1:0-2942 GCF_036700845.1 Microcoleus sp. S13_C5 | reverse complement strand
CACAAGCTGCGCAAAACCGGCAGCGTCACCAAGCATCTGCCGGCGCCAGCGATAAATCTGGCCCGGCCGCAGGTCGGCGCGCCTTGCAATGTCGGCAATGTTCGCGCCGGGCTGCGATATCGCCGTTACCAGCGCCTGCTTCTGCTCTTCCGTCCATCTCCGTCGGCGCTCCACGCCTGACATTATCGTTACCTGACCCATCGCACCGTCTCTTGCACCGGTGCAAACACCAGCGCTTGCACCGGTGCCATCTCAGATTATCCGATCAATCCCGCAAGGCGGCCCCTAACGGAGGCGTACGGCCGGGGTGGCGCCCGGGGCTGATAGCGACGTACGCATCCGTTAGCGGCCGCAGGATCTAGCGATTGTAAGGCTTGACGGCTGCGGCGTGGATTCAGCGTCACGCGTCTTTGATGGCGTCAATAATGTATCGCAGGTTTTCGATGCCTTCATCGGTGAACGCCTTGGCGATCGCCCAGTCGTCGTCGGAGAAGGCATCGTCGATAATTCTTATGCTGCCATCCTCGGAGAACATCCCGATCGACGCCTCCAACACCATGTCCTCGGTTTCTCCGAGGATGAGGGCGGCCTGTCTGAGCGTATAGACGGTGCTGATATCGGCCATGTCAGGCGGCCATTTCGATCGTCTCGGCTTCGCGCAGGGCTTTCCAGGTCCAGGGAAGCAGCTCGTGCAGCCGGCTCTGGGACAGATCCGCGATCCGTGCGAGGACATCGGTCAACCAGAGTAACGGATCGACGTCGTTCAGCCGGCAGGTTCCGATGAAGCTGTACATCATCGCCGCGCGCTCGCCGCCGCGGTCCGAGCCGACAAAGAGCCAGGCTTTCCTGCCGCGGGCAATACCGCGGACCTCGCGCTCGGCGGCATTGTTCGTAAGACATATCCGCCCATCGCTGAGGAAGTTGGTAAAGCCCTGCCAGTCGTTGAGCAGGTAGTTTATGGCCTTGGCCACCGGATCGTGACGCGAGAGGATATTGCGCTGCTCGCGCATCCACCCCTCAAGCTCGCTGACGATCGGCGCGGCCCGTTCCCGCCGCACCGCGAGGCGTTCGGCAGCTGTCTTGCCGTTGATCTCCCGCTCGATCTCGAAGATCCGGTCGATACGCTGCAAGGCCTCCAAGGCCAGCGGCGAGGCGATCGGTCTGGCGTCCCGCTTGCGCTTGAGCTGCCTGGCAACATCGACCAGTTCGAAGAACTGCCTGCGGCCGTGCGCCCAGCAGTTCGCGCGGGTCATCGGCTTGTCAGCCCAGCCTTCCTTGAACATGTCATTGAAGCCCGCATAACGATCGACCTGCAGGATGCCGGTGTAATTGGCCAGATGAGCGCGCGGATGCTCGCCTTTGCGATTGCGCGAGTAATAAAACACCACCGCCGGCGGCGCCGGGCCGCCGAACGGCCGGTCGTCGCGCACATAGTCCCACATTCGCGCGATATCGGTTTTGTACTTGGCGAGCAGCGGCACGGTCGTGTCGTCGCCGTGTAAGCGCTCGGCCGCCAGCACATGCGCCTCCATGAGCAGGAAGAGCGGCTTGGTCGCCGCGCTCACCGCGCCGATCTGATCGGCCAGGGTCGAGAGGCTAAGCGGGATGCCCTCGCTCTCGAGCCGGTCACGCTGCGAGTTCAGCGGCTGATGCAGGCCATATTTCTGGAACACGAGGCTGGCCAGGAAGTGCGGACCGAACATGCCGCGCGGCGTGACGTGGAAGGGCGCCGGCGGCTGACTGATCTTCTCGCAATGCCGGCATGCGACCTTTTCGCGGACGGTCTGGATCACCTTGTGGCGGGCCGGTACCTTCTCCAGCGTCTCGGTGATCGTGGGCGGCAGATGGCTCAGATTATCCGAGCCGCAGCACGGGCATTGTTCCGGCGCGGCAATGACGATCTGTTCGCGCGGCACATCGGCAGGAAAGTCGCGGCGCGCCTGGCGCTTGCGCTCGAACGCGGCAACTTTGGAAGTCTTGAGCGCCGCCTGCTGGCCCACGATCTCCGCTTCAGCCGCATCGGCCTCGAGCTCCTCGAAGGTCATTTCCAGCTGCTCGAGGATGCGCCGGCTGCGCTCCGAGCTCGCGCCATATTTGTCGCGCCGCAGCTTCTCGTTCATCAGCTCAAGATGCGCGTTTCGGGCGAGCAGGTCGGCGTTGATGGCCGCAACCCGCGCCGCGCGCGCTTCCGCCTCATACGCCTGTAGCTGCGCCTGTTCGGCAAAATCACGGGCGGCCGCAAGCTCGGCGCGAAGCGCTAAAACCTCATCTTTGCCATGGTTGCGGGCCATGGCTGATCATAGCAAAATGCCGCCGCAAAGCTAGGATTTTCGGGGCTTTCAGCGCATTTTTGTCGCTCAGGATTCTCATCCTGATTGTCGCTGGGATCGCCTCAGCCAACCCGGCTCGGCCGCCATGTCGCTTGCGGATTGCGCCAGTCGATCCCCTCAAGCATGCATGCCATCGCCGACGCCGAGATCGCCACCACGCCGTCCTTTGCCGAGGGCCAGATAAATTTGCCGCGCTCGAGCCGTTTGGCAAAAAGCGACATGCCCACCCCGTCATGCCACAAGATCTTGCACAGCGATCCGCTGCGTCCCCGAAAGACGTACAGGTCCCCGGCATGCACATCATGGTTCAGACCATGCTGCACCTGCAGCGCCAAAGACCGCATGCCTTTGCGCATGTCGGTATGGCCCATCGCTATCCATATCCGGGCGCTCGAGGAGATCGGGATCATCGCCGCAGCGACCGCAGCACCGCCGCCGCCAGCGTCGGCGATGCATTCGCCGATATGCGCACCACGGCGCTGCTCATCTCCACGACAACCGCGCATCCGGATGGCGCAGACCGTTCCGGCTGAACCACAAGCTGCGCAAAACCGGCAGCGTCACCAAGCATCTGCCGGCGCCAGCGATAAATCTGGCCCGGCCGCAGGTCGG
>NZ_JAUBPR010000243.1:2640-2951 GCF_036700845.1 Microcoleus sp. S13_C5 | reverse complement strand
GGTGTTTCCCCAGGGATTGGCGTGGGTGTGGGTGTTGGTGTGGGTGTTTCCCCAGGGATTGGCGTGGGTGTGGGTGTTGGTGTGGGTGTTTCCCCAGGGATTGGCGTGGGTGTGGGTGTGGGTATCGGTGTCGGTGCGGGCGTGGGTGTGGGTATCGGTGTCGGTGCGGGTGTGGGCGTGGGTGCGGTGTCGTTGTCAGTATTAGTAACTCCGACATCGTTGGCATTAACACCGCTGTAATTAGTATCGGTACTGGTAGCAGCAGCAGTGACAATCTTGTAAGCAACATTCCCATCTACTACACTGTCATC
>NZ_JAUBPR010000243.1:0-2540 GCF_036700845.1 Microcoleus sp. S13_C5 | reverse complement strand
TCAGCCGTATTATCCGAAGTCATCCCGATGCTGACATCTGCTGTAGGCTGGCTATTTAGAACTACCGTAAAAGTAGCCTTCCCCCCTGCTTCAGTAGTTGTTAAACCGCTGGTAGGAGTGACGGTGATGCCTTTGCTATCGTTGTCAGTATTAGTAACTGCGACATCGTTGGCATTAACACCACTGTAATTAGTATCGGTACTGGTAGCAGCAGCAGTGACAATCTTGTAAGCAACATTCCCATCTACTACACTGTCATCTACTCCCGTAACTGTGACGGTTTGGGGAGTATTCCAGTTAGCCGGAGTGAAAGTTAAACTCGGTTTATCTACAGTACCTTCAGCCGTATTATCCGAAGTCATCCCGATGCTGACATCTGCTGTAGGCTGGCTATTTAGAACTACCGTAAAAGTAGCAGTTCCCCCCGCTTCTGTGGTTGTTAATCCGGCAGTAGGATTGATAGAAATTCCCGCAGTATCATCGTCTTGAATTGTGGTGGTTACCGGAGAACCAATAATGTTAGCAGTTCCTGGGGCAGTGGCGTTGCTTAGAGTGAGTGCTAGGGTTTCGTTAGGTTCGGTAATTCGATCGCCCACAACGGCCACCGCGATTGTTGCTATGGTAGCATTGGCAGCAAAACTAACCGTACTGCCAGTGGCGGTTACTCCGGTTCCGGTAACAATGGGGTTATTGTAATCGACGCCAGTGGTTGCTGTTCCTCCAAAACTAAAATCAATGCTACTACTTTGGTTCGTTTCTCCGCTACGGGTAACGGTGAAACTTACCGTTTGAGTGCCGCTATTTCCCTCAGTGACGCTGGCGGTACTGCCGACGACGCTGTAAGTAATATCGTTATCGGTAATCTGGGCATTCACCGGCCCGATCGCCAATGTTGTCGGATAATTTGGATCGGTACTGTTGGTAATGGCGTGGGTTAGTGCAACGGTATGGTTGTTTTCCGGTAATGTGTCATCAACAGCACGAACGGTGACAGTTTGAGGAGTTTGGCCATTAACATTTGTGAAGGTTAGAGTTTGCGTGGCAGCAAAATTCGTTCCATCTAGGCTAACTTCTGCTTGAGCATCCGCCGTCACGGTAATGTCAACATTGCTGGTGGGGAGAGTGTTCAATTGTAGGGTATAAGTATCTGTAATTCCCCCTTCTGTTACTTCGGTACTGCCAGCAGATTGAGTGACGGTAACGCCTGGAGTGTCGTTGTCTGTGTTGGTGACGCTGACATCGGCTGGATTGAGATTGTTATAGTTTGTATCGGCGGTGGTGGTATCGGCAGTGGTGATAATTTGGTAGGCAATATCACCGTCAGCCACCGCATCGTCTACTCCGGTAACGGTGACGGTTTGGTAAGCGTTCCAATTGGTGGAATTAAATGTGAGGTTAGCGGGTAAAACGGTGCCTTCTGCGGTGTTGTTGCTGGTTAAGCCAATGGTGACATCGGCTGTGGGTTGGCTGGTTAAGCGGATATCAAACGTAGCAATACCAGCGAATTCGCTGGTATTGCCGCTGATAGGCAGAATGTCAAATCCGGCGGTGTCGTTGTCGGTGATGGTGAAACTACCTGTGGTAGTTGTTCCTAATTGAATGCCTGCCGATGGATTGCTAATGGTGAGGTTGGCAGTTTCGTTAATTTCGGCGATTTGGTCATCGGCTATGGTAAAGGTGACTTGCCCGCTGCTTTCCCCGTTGGCGATGGTTATTTGGGTGGGAATTGTGCCGGTGAAATCAGCAGCCGTGGCAACTCCTGTTAAGGCGAGGTCAACGGTTTGGTCGCCGGCTACAGGTAGGGCGGCTGTAGCAGTGACGGTGATGCTGGTTGTTCCGGCTTCGGTGCCGGTGGTGGGGCTAACTGAGAGGTTGACGGTGGGCGCAGGAATGGTGATGGTAAAGCTGGATGCTGTGGAAGTGTCGATGCCGTCGTTTAATATGCCACCATCATCTTGGAGTTGTACTTGTATGGTGGCGGTGCCGGGGGTGCCGTTGGGGGTGTAGGTGAGGGTGCCGTCGTTGGCGACAGCGGGGAGGGCGGTGAATAAGCTGTTGCCATCGGTGGTGTTAACGATAAAGTCCTTGACGGCTTGGCCCGCTTCATCGGCGGGGCCAAAGTTGAAGCCACTGGCCCAGCTAGGAACGGTTTGGAGAATATTTGTCGAGGTGGCGAGGATTTGGTTGCCGAGGTTGCTGAAACTGGGGGCATCATTGACAGAATTAACGGTGATGGTGAAGGTTTGGGTGGCGGAAGTATCGACACCGCCGTTAGCAGTGCCACCGCTATCTTGGACTTTTACATCGAAGGTAGAAGTGCCGTTAGCATCGGTGGCGGGAGTGTAGGTGAGGTTGCCGTTTGCGTCTATTGCTGGCGATGTGGCAAATAACGCAGAGTTGCTGATGTTACTAACAGTGTAAGTGGCAGTTTGGGCAGCTTCGTTGGCTGCACCGGCGTTGAAGCCCACATTCCGCAGATATTCAAGCAGAAGGAAAGGAAGATAGATTCGGAAACACAAAACTCCCAAACGATTGCCGTG
>NZ_JAUBPR010000077.1:0-31968 GCF_036700845.1 Microcoleus sp. S13_C5 | reverse complement strand
GCTGCTTGTTTATCCCACCCAACATGATGATGCCTCTAAATTCCCTTGTCAATAGCGTTTGAGATGCGCTTACCCTGTGACAATTTAGAGCCATTGGCTAGTTCAAAGTCTAAGGGTGGGAGGGGAGCAAACTCAGCTTTTCTGTACACGTTCGCAGGTTGTGATGCACGGCTTTTGACCTATTCTACCTGTTTATCTTGCACTTTACTCTCGAGCGCGCGATCGCGTAACCCAGGCTAAGTAACACGCGATCGATATATTCAGCAAACCCTAGATAATTGCCATAAGCTCGATCCGCTAATATTACATCGTCTGGTAGTAAATTTGCATAAAGCAGACGACTCATCACAATTTCACTTGTCGCCAACGAATCTATTCCAGCAAATACCACTGCACCTGTGAGTAATGAAAACAAGACCACCATTTTCGCTATCGGAAATCCACACCCTGGTTTTTGATTGCTGTGTTGCGGATACTCGGCTTGATTTGCAGTAGTATCACTCATCAACACGGTTGTCCCGTCTAGTACCCGCACCCGTCGTCCACACCATTGTTGTTCTATCGGAACTTGTTTTTCTAGCTCGTGGGCCACGAACGGTACTAACTGTTGGACGAGTCTTTCCGGTAGTCGTTGACGAGCTTTACTGTAAGCCCCTGTGTCCGAAGAAGGAGCTTTGACTCCGGCTGCACTCAGCCAGATACCCATACGCTTCACCGCTTGACTGAGACTTTTATCTGGAGAGAGTACCTGGGATACCATTGCCCATAACGTCACTATCGGTGTATAGACGCTGCTGTAATACCTCACATTCTCGTTAGCGAGAAGCTCTTGCACTTTAAAGTCTGGTAGAAGCTCCTTCCAGGGTAAGGCCACACTCTGTAAAAATTGTTGCTTGAGAATAGACGCACGATGTGAGATAATAGACATAGATTTTTGTGTTTGTAAGGCAATGATCTATATATAGATTGCCTTACAGATTTTTTTGGGTTCACTTTTTCAGTGCCATTGGACTTTAGTCCTCACTACAAACTTATAATGGTTATTTTACCTGACTAGATATCAAGGAGTAGTTGTCGTAGTTTGTGGCTGAATTTGCTGCGGCTGCTGATTTTGGAGCTGAATTTGCTGCTGCTGAATCTCAAGTTGCCGATTTTGCAGATCGATTTGTCGCTGTCTGTCTTCAAGTTGCAGTCTTCTGTCTTCTGCTTGCTGCAATCTATCTTCACGTTGTATCTCTCTTTCTAGCTGTCTGTCTTCACGTTGCTCTTGTCTGTCTTGACGTTGTTCGCGAAGCTGTCTGAGCTGATTTCGCCGCTCGAAATCGCCTCCCAAAAATAAGTTTTGAAAAGCGTTGATAGTTGTTTGAAACCCAGTAAGAACGCCGCTAACAGTGCTGATCCCAGTTGCAACTCCTGTTATTGGCTGCAAGAAACTGTTGATATTGTCTGCTACCCTAGCATAGCCCGATCGCGCTACCAAAATCACATCGTTGTTGCGGAGAGTTGGGTTATTATTAGGATTCAAGCCTTGAGCAAAATCCACCTCGATCGTGCGGCGAGAAACAGTACCGTTGGGGTTCAATCGCAATAGTTCTACCTTGTCTTTTTTAGCCCGCAATTGATTGAAACTGCCTGCCGTCAGTAAAGCTTGGTGCAAGGATGTACTAGGCCGCACCTGCAAAGCCCCAGGCCTAATTACTTCTCCTACAATATTGATGCTAATCGCGTTCGGAGAAAAACTGCTATTTGCGACTTGAGAAACTTCAGCTAAGTCTACAGTAGCTGCTGTCGGGATAATTACGCTATCTCCTTCTTGCAGCAAAATATCTTGAGTTGAGTCGCCTTTTTGCAGCAAATCCCACAGATTTACCATGATAGTTTGTTCATTGCCACCTCTGACTCGGCGGCGGATTTGCACGCGGCGAATGTCAGCTTCTGTAGTGATACCACCAGCAATCTTCAGTGCTCTAGTTATTGTTGGTAAGCCCACAACTGCTCCTTGCTGTTGGTCGATAGATACAAAACTCAACTCTGTTTGTTGGTTGGTCGATCGCACATCCGAAGCAAATACAGTATAAGGCCCCGGCCGGTTCACTTCCCCGACAATTACCACGCCAATTGGTTTAGTAATATCAGCGGAAAAATTAGCACTGGCTCTTTGACGGACTTCTTCAGTATTAAGGGCACTTGCTGTCGGTACAAAAATTGTATCTCCATCTCGAATGGTAACGTCTTGACGCAAATTTCCCGTCTCTAAAAACTCCTGCAAATCAACAGTAATCACTTGCTCCGGACCGCCTCTGCGGGGACGGCGAATTTGGACATTTCGCATATCTCCTGCTGATGTCACCCCTTTTGCAAGTTGCAGCATTTCCATCAAAGTCGGGAATTTTACTCCTCCTCCGGTTCCTTCTCTAGTGGGATTAATTTTGTAGGAACCCGGGCGAGTAACTTCACCGGCAAGACCTATATTTAGGGGGCGAGCGGCGACCAGAGTCACGGTAACAACGGGAACATTGATGAAGGGTTCGTATCGCTTGGTAATCACGTTAGCCGCTTCTTGCAGCGTCAACCCTTGAATTGAGACGCTGCGAATGATTGGCAAATTGAGCGTTCCGTCAACTAACACTTGATATTCTCTGCTGAATTCAGGGACGCCGAAGATCTCTAAAGCAATGCGATCGCCCGATCCTAAAGTATAAGCTGCTTCTTGTGTCAGCGAACCAGAATTGCCTATCGGCGGCAAACTCGAACCCGGAGGTGGTGGCGGCGGTACTCTCGGTTGGTTTGGGTTCCTAGCGGGCGCAGGATTTCTGATGGCAGGCAACTGAGCTATACTGGACAGCGAACTGCTTAGCACCAGGAGTGCTGACAAACTCAGACTTGTAGCGGTTTGAATGGTATGTTTCATCTTTCTTCCCTGGTTGCAGCCTGCCATTGAACAATAGCAATTTAGCTAGTGGATTTTAGTTTATTTTCCCTGCTGTCCAGTGTAGCCTCGCTTCGCTGCAAAATCCAGAGGTGGAATCATAAAAATTGTGCGATCGCACTTAACTATTTTGCCCCTTGTTTGTAAAGAAATTGTAAAGCCCGCCAACTGTTCTCAGGATTAGGATCTCGTTTGAGCAAAATTCTTCATACATAACTCGGGATACAAATCAACCCGCCACAGAAAGGATATAGGAAAAAACCACCCTGATTTGAGGTAAAATATTAGATAATTCTATCTGCGGGACAAAGACAAGTGTCACTAAAATTGGATAAAGTAATTCCCTGGGGACGCTGCTTGGATGAATACATAGGAATGTTTAGCTTGACATCAAGTGACCTCAAGCTAGCAATTCTGGATTGTGCGGGCGGCCCGGCGAGTTTCAATGCCGAAATGACTCGCCAAGGTAAAAAGGTAATCTCTTGCGATCCAGTTTATCAGTTTACTGCGGTGGAAATTGGCGATCGCATCCAAGAAACATATCAAACTGTGCTTGACGGTGTTAAAGCCAATTTAGATGGCTACCTGTGGAATAATTTTGAATCGCCCTACCAGCTAGGCGAAGTGCGAATGAAGGCGATGCAGGAATTTTTAGAAGATTTTCCATCAGGCTTGCAGCAAGGCCGCTACCTGAATGCTGAGCTGCCAGTTTTGCCTTTCGAGAACGGTCAGTTTGATTTAGCTTTGTGCAGCCATTTCTTATTTGCTTATTCTCACCTGCTTTCCGAAGAATTTCATCTGGAAGCAATTACAGAAATGTGTCGGGTTGCAAAGGAAGTCCGGGTATTCCCTCTATTGCAGAGTTTTAGCGGGGAGGAATCCGAACACTTAAATCCGATCGTCACAGAATTGAAAAAGAGAAGTTTTAGTGTAGAAATTCAAGAGGCTCCCTACGAGTTTCAAAAAGGCGGTAATAAGATGCTGCGAGTTAGCAAAAAAAGCTCAGCATAAAAGTAAGCCTAACTTATTATGCTGTTAGAGAAACCAAATAACAACCATTAATTCGCCAACTCTTATCAAACTGTTTTTCCAGGAGATAAATGGCTCGGATTGGGATGCCTTCCGAGTCCAGCAACAGCACCGGCTGAGCGGGAATCCCTTCTACAGTGCCGAGGTTTTCAAATAATACCGAGCGCGGACGGTAGACAGCTTCATAGGCAATTTTTACCATGTGCATAAAGTTTTCTGCTGTGCGAAACTGCTGCTGAATTCCGGGACTGGCGAAGGAAAAAGCGAGCGCAGCATCGTCTTTTTGAAATGCTTGCAGTTGCTGTTCTATGACTGAGCGAATGGTAGTGCGATCGCTATCAGTAATTTGCATAATTTTGATAAGAAAATGCTCTTAGGGCTGGGCGCGGCCAAATTACTGAGGGCATGGCAATTCACGATCGATCCCTAGACTATCTGCCCATTGCTTAACCCGATCGTGTCCAATGCCCGTCTTGTTTGTCTGGTAATCTTGCAAGGCTGCCAGACTCTTGGCGATCCTTTCTTCTTCGCTGAGGGGTTGAAACTCATTTGCTGTGTCAATTTCTCCCCACTGATATCCCTCCGTTTCCTCGCCAATTTCTGCGATTAGGCGTTCAAAGTCGCTGAGATTACCGTTGGACTGATTCAGCCATGAAAGCACGATCGCCTTAACCGAATCGCTGGGCATGGCTTGAATTTGGGCGTGGAGTTGCTTTATAGATTGAGCCATTGGACAATAGAGAGTGACTGATGTAATTTTAGCGCAGTGTCAAAGAGTTGTGGACACTATAACGCACAGTTGCGGTAAAATTGGTTAAAGACTTTAAGAATTGTCAAAATGCTAAGCGGCGCCGCATTGAGAAAAACAGAGTCTGGGTGGGAATTTGCAAATGAAGAAGCCTTAGAGAATTTTGTCGAAGTTCACTTGCAAAGTTGGCTCGGTTTAACAGTCATCAAGCGGCAATTCACTGTCAAGAGCAAAGAGGCGATATTATAGCGGTGGACGAGAATAAACGGTTAGTTGTGCTGGAGTTGAAAAACGGGGAAGATAGATACGTCGTTCAACAGTTAACCCGTTATTGCGATGCTTTGTTGGAACACAAACCTTTTGCCGATCGCGTGGATTACGCTCAACCCGTTCGCTTAATAGCAATTACGCCAAAATTTCACAGAGATAATTTTACAAATAGGAAGTATCACGGGCTATTGTTTCAGTTTTTGCAATTGGCGAGCGTTCTTTCTGAGGCAAACTTAAATTTACAACTGAAAGATATAGATAATGAACGGATTTCACACGTATAAATTACATATCACCCAATAGAAATTACGGACAATATACCGAGTCCACCTAAAGCACTTATAAAACTATTAAGCCAGTGCGAGCTTAGTGAACAGAAAGACATATTGAAAATCAGGCATAAAATTCTCAGCTTCGCTCGACGAATGGAAAAAATTACTGCTAGTGGCAGTATTAAGTACGGAAATGGCAACAGTAAGACCAGTAAATTATATGCAGATTTATGTTCTGACAGTAAAGGAAATCTCATCTTATTTTTATGGCTACCTTTAAAAGGTCTGACAAGTAAAACTATTTCAATAGCAAGAGTCTGGACAGATTGGAATGATAAGGCATTGATCGAGGGTTATGTTACAAGTGGAGTTGGAAGAAAAATTGCATCTACTAAAAAATCTATCTTATATTAGAAGATGAAAATGATCGCTATTTTAAATCCTCAGTTATACAAACGGTATGATGAATATAAAAAACGTAATATTTTTGAAAAATTAAGAGAACGTGATGTTCATAATGCTTGGCAAATATATAAAATAAATATTACTAACTTCCAGCTAGTAAGATATGAAGAATTGAGATGTTTAGAAGAATATATAACTGAAAAAGAGAGAAATAAAGTAGTTCCTGCTGGAGTAGACCTATTGCCAACAAAAATATGCTAGAATAAAACGTTTGGCTTAAGTCGAGGAAATTGCAGGTTTAGCTAATTTTAAGGACATGATGCTAAAAACAGCATAAAATGCTAACAAGGTGTTTTGTAGTTACACAATAAATCAATCATGAACAATCGATTTTATCAAAATTTGAAAGCCGAGCAATTTAAACGCAGATTTGGTGTCCCGATTCAAAGGTTTAAAGAAATGGTTAACACTTGAGAACAATTCCGGGAATGAAAATTCTCAAGATAAACGAGGAGGCCGAAGCGCCTTAACTCTTGAAGAACAAGTTTTAGTGGCCTTGGAATATTGGCTAGAATATCGAACCTATTTTTATATAGGGACAAATTGGGGAGTATCCGAATCAACGATTTGCCGAATTGTAACTAAGATTAAATCAACTTTAATGAAAACGGAAAAGTTTGTTATTCTTGGCAAAAAATCATTGTTCAAAGGTTTTGGGCGTCAGCAAAGTTGTGGTAATGGATATCACAGAAACAGCTATCGAACGAAAAAAAACAGAAAAAATACTGTTCAGTAAACAAAAAACACCACAGCTTAAAAATGCAAGTGGTCATTAATGAAGAAAGTAAACAGATTATTTCCCTAAATTTTGGATCGGGGCATTGCCACGATTTCAGCTTGTTTAAAAAAAGCCATGTTCATTTCCATCCCTCAACCGATAGTTTACAAGATAGTGGCTATCAAGGGAGAAAAGATTATCACTTTAATAGCTGGACTCCTAAAAAGAAACCTAAAAATGGGAATCTTTCTCTTTTAGAAAAAGACTACAATCGAGCTTTAGCTCAGGAGCCAATAGTGATTGAACATGTTAATAGGAGTATAAAAGTTTTCAAAATTTTGTCAAGTCGTTATCGAAATCGTCGCCGCCGTTATGGTCTCCGTTGTAATTTGTTGTCAGCACTTTACAATTATGAGTAGCTCTCAGGTCGAAAATTCAAAACCTTTAATTCTAACCTAGATTTTTTTTGCACGAGGTCTATTGTAGCTAAAAAAACGATCGCCCCTTCCTTAAATCAAAAAGTGTGTGAAGCAGAGCTATCCCCAAAGAGAATCGCCCGCATTAACTTAAATAGGACTAAGGCCAAAGAAACCCGGTTTCTCAGGAAAATCTGGTTGGGCGACCAGAAATCTGTCAAGAAACTGGGTTTCTGACCCCACGCGCGGAGCTTCCTATTAAACTAAACTACGATCGCATCGCCTGTTTTTGCTCCGCCTTCAAATCGCGGTTGCTAGCAGCAGCCAACTCCGCATCCAACAGCGTCTTACCAGTCGCAGCCAAATACACATCATCCAAACTCGGCCGAGATTGAGCAATCCCAAAAGTAGGAAGTCCCGCATCTTTCAAAGCTTGCTGAATAGTCACCAGCGCATCGCTTTGCGGTGTTACTACTAAATTGAGAGAATTTCCTTGAGCCGTGTTGACAATTACTTCCTGCACAAAAGGCAAAGATTGCATCAGAGTTTTAGCTTTTTCGGCTTCTTCCATCGGCGAAAACTCCCGAATCCGCAGAGTCACCCGATCGCCCCCAACCCGATTTTTCAACTCTTCCGGCGTCCCCTCAGCAATCACTGTACCCTTGTCAATAATCGCCACGCGATCGGCCAAAGCGTCAACTTCTTCGAGATAATGGCTGGTAATCAAAACCGTCGTACCTTCCTCCCGCAAGCGGCGCAGGAAATCCCACACTACCACCCGGCTTTCAATATCGAGCCCGACAGTCGGTTCGTCTAACACCAAAACATCCGGCTGGTGAAGCAACCCAGCAGCTAAGTCGAGGCGTTTGCGGATACCGCCGGAATAAGTACCCGTCTTTTTATTTTCCCACTCCTCCAAACCAAGGAGTTTCACCATTTCGTCAATCCGCCCTTTAATCGTATGGCGCGGCAAATGGTAAAGCGCTGCTTGCAGTTGCAGCAGTTCCCGCCCCGTCAGCACCTTATCGAGAGCCACTTCTTGGGCGACATAGCCGAGTCTTTGTCTGGCAATTCTCGGCTGGCTGACAGCAGAAATGCCAGACACTTCAATGCGTCCGCTATCCGGGGCACTCAAAGTACAAAGTACCCGCAGGGTTGTGGTTTTGCCTGCACCGTTGGGGCCTAGCAAACCAAATATTTCCCCCGGTTCTACCTTGAAGGAAACATCTTGAACGGCTTCTACAGTGCCGTAGCGTTTCTGAAGATTTTCAATTAAAACGGCGGGAGCCATATATTTTGGGGATGAACTGGTTGTTAATATTTTGACACTTCTGAGCTCAAATTGCCGGAATGGTCGATCGACCAACACGACTCGGTGTGCCTGTAACGATCGCACACTCCTCCTCAACCGGAAACTGCTTATAGTTTTGATTCTTAATAATCAGTTTAAAAAATATTAACTTTATAGCGCTTCTCAACCCTGATATTCATCAGTTTTCCCACTATCCCATCTCCCATTTCAACTCCAAAAAATTATGAGTTTTGAGTTAATTATAACTTTTCAGTTAACAACTCAAAACTCACAATTTTTCAACAAGTAGAGATGCACCCGAAACCTGTAATTTTATAATTATCTCTACCTATAGGCTGATGTGTAGCGAGATTTTGATAATTAACACACTGGTCAAACACATCACACTTTCGAGCCAAGTATTAAACACAAAAAACTTCCCCAACTGGCAAGTTCTCCTTTTAACCATTTCCCCAAAAAATGTAACTGTATGCCCGTGATCTCAACCCCGATAGTTATCAGTAATTACCAATTCTTTAATCGAAAATCGAAAATCGAAAATGGTATTAACTCCCCTAAAGGGAGTGGCTGCCACCTCTTTAATCGACAATTTTTACCCAACCGCGGCGAACGTTGTACAGCAGTCGGTTGATGATGGCATACTCATCTTCATTCAGTGTTCTTTCTAAGAGTGCAGATCTGAGCTGTCTCCGGTCGTGGCGAGTCACGACGCTGGAGAACATGACCTGACCAAATAACTCCTCGAGTGTCATTTGGGATACTGACATGATAAACCTCCTAGTTGATTGAGACAGATAAAATTTTAACAGGCTTGTTGTCTTTGTATTATGCACTCTGGGAGCGACTTCAAAGGCGATCGAAAACATTGACACGGTGTGATTTTTCGGCTAAAAATCTGTGACCGAGACTTTGATTGCCAGTGACTTGGATCTCTTAAATTTGTGATGCTTGTCACTAAAGCCAGAAGGAAGAAGTCAGAAGTTCAGAGGGAAGAAGTCAGAAGTCCGAGGGAAAAAGACCATCAAGCGCGATCGCCCTCAACAACTCTCCATCTCATCCTCATGGCTTCTCAACCTTATTTTTCCCTATGCCAATTTTCCAGCTAATTGAGGCATCGGTCAATAGTCGCCACAACCGACTCTGCCAACTCTTTCAGCGCGTAACCCCCCTCCAAACCAAAGGCGATGCGACGGGTGAGTTGCAGGCAGTATCCGGTGAAAGTACCGAAATCGGACGGCATCAGAGTCATACTCGCCAGCGGATCGGACGCAGTAGCGTCATAACCAGCGCTGACAATCAACAAATCCGGTTCAAATTTGGACAAAAAAGGCACGACAAGAGATTCAAAGGCGCTCAAGTATTCAGCTATGCCGCCACCTGGATACAGGGGAATGTTCAGCACGTTGTCGTAGAGGCCTCGTTCCTCCGCATCTCCAGTTCCCGGATAGCACGGAGATTGATGCAGGGAACAGTAGGCAATTTGCCGGCAGTTTTCCACCAAAGATTGAGTGCCGTTGCCGTGGTGCACGTCCCAGTCTAGGATAGCGACGCGGTTGATTCCGGGCTGTTCCAGGGCGTAGTGAGCGGCGATCGCAGCATTGGAAAACAAGCAAAAACCCATCGCGCGGGCGTTTTCGGCGTGGTGTCCCGGCGGCCTGGCCAGCACAAAAGCCGGTTCCCCCGCAGCCACCACTCGATCGACCCCATCGAGCCAAGCACTCGCCGCTAGCAGCGCTACGTCGTAACTTTCAGCAGAAATCGGGGTATCACCGTCGAGGTAGCCGCCTCCCCGATGAGCCAAATGTTCGACTTCTTTGATGTATCTTTGCGAGTGAACTTTTTTGATAGCCGAGAACAGTTGTTGTTCGCGCTGCGCCACTGGGGTGGGCAGTTGCCACTCAATTTGAGCCGCCCAAGGAGCAGCTTTCAGAGCGTTGACAATCGCCGTTAAACGTTCTGGTCGCTCTGGGTGAAGCATTCCAGTCTTGTGCAGCAAGAAATCTTCGGAGTAGATGACGGGTAGCATCGGCTGATTTTAGATTTTAGATTTTAGATTTTTAGTTGGCTTTAAGAAGGCCTTCGCTTTTGTGAAATTAAAATTTCCATCGAGTAACCATTTTAATTTCTTATATGGCCGTCAAAAAAACTCACGAAAGCATGAAACCAGACCGTCTAAAAAAAACTTTCTAGCTTTTCCCAACTGCTGACAAAATAACCAACTGACAAATTATCAATTGTCCTTGTTTCGTCCCTTAATTTTTCTGGCAACTTTCCCATAAATTCAAAGGCAAATTGTGATATAATTTCAGGAGTAATTTGCAGTATTTGGCAGCTCTACTGAATCCAAACCGATTTTATCGCATTTTTGAGATTTATAGCCGTCAAATTTAAATTTTTAACGGAGTTTTTCAACCTATGAGCACCTCTGAGTCGCGGATAATCCCGACGGATCTGGGTAATGAGATGTCCCGATCGTACTTGGAATACGCCATGAGCGTAATTGTCGGTCGGGCGCTACCAGATGCCAGGGACGGTCTCAAGCCCGTTCACCGACGCATTCTCTACGCCATGAACGAATTGGGCTTGACTCCCGATAGACCTTTCCGCAAATGCGCCCGCGTCGTGGGGGAGGTGCTGGGCAAGTATCACCCGCACGGAGATACAGCGGTTTACGACGCCCTGGTGCGGATGGCTCAGGATTTCTCCATGCGGGAACGCCTGATCAACGGCCACGGCAACTTCGGCTCCGTTGACAACGACCCGCCCGCTGCGATGCGTTACACCGAGTGTCGCCTGACAGCTCTCACTAGCGACTCCATGCTGCGCGACATCGACTCCGAAACAGTTGATTTCGGCGACAACTTCGACGGTTCCCAGCAAGAACCCCTCGTACTCCCGGCACGCATTCCCCAAATTTTGCTCAACGGTTCCTCCGGGATTGCTGTAGGGATGGCAACCAACATTCCGCCGCACAATTTAGGCGAAATAATTGACGGTTTAGTAGCACTAATCCACAATCCAGGAATTACCGACCTGGAATTGATGCAGTACATCCCCGGCCCGGACTTTCCCACCGGAGGGCAAATTCTGGGTAGAAGCGGCATTCGCGATGCTTACACCACCGGGCGCGGTTCGATTACAATGCGCGGAGTCGCCGGCATTGAAACCATTGAACATCCGGGCCGCCCCGACAAGGAAGCAATTATTATCACCGAATTGCCTTACCAAACAAACAAGGCAGCCCTAATTGAGAAAATTGCCGAACTTGTCAACGACAAAAGATTAGATGGAATTTCCGACATTCGCGACGAAAGCGATAGAGACGGAATGCGGATCGTGATCGAACTCAAGCGCGACGCCTATCCCCGCGTCGTCCTCAACAACCTCTATAAACAAACACCCCTCCAAGCCAACTTTGGAGCCAATATGTTAGCGCTAGTAAACGGGGAACCCCAACTACTTACGCTCTCCCAATTCCTCAATGTCTTCCTAGATTTCCGCATTGAGACAATTACTCGCCGGACTCAATATGAGCTCCGCAAAGCAGAAGAACGCGACCACCTTCTGCAAGGCTTATTAATTGCCCTAGACAACTTAGATGCAATTATTCACCTAATTCGCGCCGCTGCCGACTCCGCAGCAGCCAAACAGGAATTGATGGATAATTACGGTCTTTCGGAACAGCAATCCGACGCAATTCTGCAAATGCAGCTCCGGCGTTTGACAGCATTAGAAGCGCAAAAAATTCAGCAAGAACACGAAGAATTGCGAGCTAAAATAGCCGATTTGGAAGATATCTTAGCGCGCCGGGAACGCATCTTAGAAATCGCCGAATTTGAAGCAGTCGAAATCCAAACCAAAATCGCCACTCCTAGACGCAGTGTCATCGAACACGCCGAAGGAGAAATAGATGAAAGAGATTTAATTGCCAACGAACAAGCAATTATTCTGATTACAGAGCAAGGCTACATCAAGCGGATGCCTGTCAGCACTTTCGAGGCACAAAGTCGCGCTACTCGCGGCAAAGCAGGCGCGAAAATGAAAGAAGACGACGGAGTAGAACATTTTCTTTCCTGCTGCGATCATGACAGCGTTTTGTTCTTCAGTGACAGGGGCGTAGTTTACTCTGTCAAAGCTTATCAAATTCCCGTCTGTTCCCGGACGGCCCGCGGGACTCCCGTGGTGCAACTGCTGCCGATTCCTATAGAAGAAAAAATCACTTCTATGGTGTCAGTCACAGAATTCACCAGCGAAGAATACTTAGTCATGCTGACTCGCGGTGGCTACATTAAGAAAACCGCACTTTCGGCTTTTGGCAACATCCGCACTAATGGATTAATCGCGATTTCTCTAGAAGAAGGCGACCAACTGCGCTGGGTACGGAGAGCAAAAGTGGGTGACAGCATTATCATCGGTACGCGCCAAGGCATGGCAATTCATTTCCGCACTAATCACGAACAGTTGCGCCCAGTCGGCCGCGCGACGCGGGGTGTAAAATCAATGAAATTGCGATCGGGCGATGAGTTGATTAGCATGGACATTTTGCCCAGTTCAATTGTTGCCGAAATTGCTGAATTGGAAACTGAAGAGTCGGAATTTGAGGGAGCAGAAATTGCTCTATTAGAAACTGAAGAGTCGGAATTTGAAGGAGCAGAAATTGCTGAATTGGGAACAGAAGAGTCGGAAGTGGAAGATGAAGAATTAGAACTGCAAGCCGAGGAAATTGAAGGCGAAGAGGTCGAAGAAATTTCGGCAGTTAGCAGCGAAGTTCCTTCTGTGTTGGTAATCACCACCAATGGCTACGGCAAGCGGGTTCCAGTTTCTCAATTCCGCCTCCAAAGACGTGCTGGCAAGGGATTGACGGCTACTAAATTCAAATCTAAAAAGGGTAAGGATCAGGTAGCTGCGCTGCGAATTGTCAACGAAGATGACGAGTTGATGATCATTACCAACCGAGGTATTATTATCCGTCAGGCTGTGAGTGCAATTTCTACTCAATCGCGCACAGCAACGGGTGTGCGGGTGCAGCGGTTAGATGAGGATGATTCGATCGTAGCTGTGGCTTTAGTGCCGCCTGCTGGTGAAGAATCGGCCGAAGAATCGGAATCTGAGGAAGTGGCAGAATAATCATAGGTTAATAGTTTGTAAGGTGCGCGCTGCGTACCTTACTGCTGAATGGTACAAATGCGATCGCCCCTACTCAGAAGTTTTCCCTCAAAAGTCAAAGATTTTTTGCACTTGTGACCAGGAAAATTGGAGGCAGAGCCTCCTGATCTGCGTACTCAGGCAGAGCCTTGGTACGAGTAATTAGGAGTCTCTGAATATTGGGTAGTAGACGTACAAAAAGTGCAAGTTATTGCTTTCAAAATCATTGCTAACCGGGGAAGCCAACGGCTGACGGAATCTCTAGTTTTGCCGGGGCTAAAAGTTGCTTTATTAGAGGAAAGTTTGCGCCGCAGTCGCCAGACGGACAATAAAGAAGTAGGCAACTGGTTTTTAGAGGAAGTTCGCGGGAATCCTCAATAGTGCGATCGACTGCATTCTTTTTTAACTGGAGGATAAAAACCCGGTTTCTACGAGTTTTGTGAACAGGAACGAGAAATATAGGAAGAAACCGGGTTTCTGAGGTCTGCGTGTGTCCAAGACTAAGGCTCAGCCATGTCCGGCGCTTGAATCGTTGACAATCGAGTCGATAATTGCTATAGCATAAGAGCATCAAAAAGTTAATAGCAAAAGTCGGTAAAAATGCCTTATTTAACAGCAGCAAACGACATCAAAGCACTCATAGCTAAATTTTCCCAAGCTAAAATCCTGTGGGTGGATACAGAAATCGCTGAGTATAAATCCAACCCCAGATTATCTCTGATTCAGGTGTTAGCTGACTCCACAGATTCGACGGGAGATGCCACTTTTCTACTAGATGTCTTGGATCAACCTGAATTGGCTAAAGATTTCATCAACCAAATCATGGTAAATCCAAATATTGAAAAAGTATTACACAACGCCAGCTATGACATCCGATTTCTAGGCAATGACGACGCTCAAAATGTCACTTGCACATTAAAAATGGCGAGAAAGATTCCAGCTTACATTCTGCCCTTACCTAATCGACAACTCAAAACTTTAATAGAAACACTTTGCGGCATTGCTTATGTAGATAAAACAGAACAGGGTGGCAATTGGGCAAAGCGTCCCCTGACCCAGAACCAGCTAGAATATGCCAAGATGGACGCGGTTTATTTAGCTGGAGTGCATCGCCGCCTGCTAGAAATCCTTGCCCAATGTTACCCCGAACCCGCAACGGAAAACTTGACAGCATTGGGCGAAAAATATCAGGAAATAGAATCTCAGTGGAAGCCGCTAGATTCAGAAATCGCTGAAGTGAAAGAACGCATTAAAGCAGGGATGCTAGCCCAAAAGCTCAAAGACAGTTCTTATTTTGAGCTTTCCAGTTCGATAACGATGAAAGTAGATTTTCTCACCCTGGCCAGACTGACGCAAACTGAGGGAATTGAGTTAAATTTTCCGGTAACGCTGACGAAAGAAATTCAAAAACAGTTAGGCGAACTCATCGCCGATCCATCTTTGGAAGTTGAGGAGATTGCTAGTTGGCGGTTGAATTCCAACCTACAGCAGCGGCGAAAATCTACTAAGAAAATTGCCCCGGAACCGGAGAGTGAGGATTTAACAGCATTGGGGGAAAGGTACAAAGAAATTTTGCCTGAATGGAAGTTGCTGGATTCAGAAGTTGAGCATCTGAAAGAGCGCATTAAAAAAGCAATGTTGGTGCAAAATAAGAGAAATACTCCCGATTTTAAGTTATCCAGTTCCTCGATTTTGAAGGTAGATTTTGCTAGATTGGCAAAACTTGCGCTATCTGTGGGAGTTGAGTTAGATTTTATGGTGACGCTGACTCAATACATCCAAAAGCGGTTAGGGGAAGCTATTAACAAAATAGATGTGCAAATTGAGTATATTACCAGTTGGCGGATGACGGCTAAGACGGGGGAAGATGAAGAGGAAGAAATTCCGTTTTAATTACTAAAATATCACATTTTCTCTCATTTTTCTGTGTTCTCTGGGGGCTGGGAGGGTGACAAAAAGGTCTAGGAACAAAAATGTAAAGCCGATGCTCAAAGCACGGGGTTTCCACCCATAATTTTCAATGAGCAGTCAGTAACTCTGTTATGGTTCGGGGTTGATCTCTGCCATCCGATCGCAACCAGTCATAATGAGCTGGGTCTGGTTTAAGGGGCGGTTATGCCAGACCCAGAGACTAAAACTGGACTCAGCGACCCGTCATTTGCTCTAACTTTTCGGGGTATCTCGCCCCTTGTACTGTGATTTTGGCGGCGGCATCATCGATGTCACGCAGATCCGCCGCCGTGAGTTCGACGGAGACTGCCCCGATGTTTTCGTCTAAACGATGCAGCTTTGTGGTGCCTGGAATGGGGACGATCCACGGCTTTTGAGCCAGCAGCCAGGCGATCGCGATTTGAGCGGGCGTTGCCTGCTTTTGTTCTGCGATGCTGCCAAGCAGATCGATCAGGGCTTGATTCGCCTTGAGAGCCTCCGGTGTGAAGCGAGGCAGAGTGCTGCGGAAGTCGGAGCTGTCAAAGGTCGTGTTTTCGTCGATCTTGCCGGTGAGGAAGCCTTTGCCCAGCGGGCTGTACGGGACAAGTCCGATGCCAAGTTCCTCAAGGGTCGGTATCACTTCCGCTTCAGGCTTTCTCCACCACAGGGAGTATTCGCTCTGGAGTGCCGCGACTGGCTGGGCGGCATGGGCGCGGCGAATCGTTTGCACACCTGCTTCAGAGAGCCCGAAGTGCTTCACTTTACCTTCCTGAATCAGTTCCTTCACCGTTCCTGCCACGTCTTCAATTGGCACGTTCGGATCGACCCGGTGCTGATAGAGTAGGTCGATCGCCTCAACTTTGAGCCGCTTGAGCGAACCCTCCACGGCTTCCTTGATATGCTCCGGTCGGCTGTTGAGTCCGGGTGAACCCTTCATGCCACGGGGATCGGAATTCGGACTGATGTCGAACCCAAATTTGGTGGCAATGACCACTCGATCGCGGAAGGGAGCGAGGGCTTCACCCACCAACTCTTCGTTTAAGTACGGGCCGTAGACTTCGGCAGTGTCAAAGAATGTTATGCCGCGATCGACCGCAGCCCCCAAAAGAGCAGTCATCTCCTGTTTGTCTTTGGGCGGGCCATAGGAAAAGCTCATTCCCATGCAGCCGAGCCCGATCGCCGAGACTTCCAGATTGCTGTTGCCAAGTTTGCGCGTTTGCATTGTTTTTCTCCGTTAATGTGGAATTGATAGTGTTCGCCGTCGATCGATCTCGTCGTTGTCAGTCGTTTTCGCGGAGATCGGAGCTCACCGTAGGGTCATCGATGCGAGACAGGGCGGTCTTATGACCCCAGCGAGGCCATAGATAGAAGAGGTTGAGGAGGATGAAGATCAGCACTGCCAGCCAGGGTAAGACCAGCGCGATCGCGGTGGCGATCGCGTAAACGATCGGTCCGACAAGGAATAGACGTCGGATCTTCCGTACTTTTTTCGCTGTGAGGTGGGTATCGATCAGCCGATACTCGTGAGCCGCGTACCGCCACATGACGTTGACGAAGATACCGATGACGGTCAAGATGCCACCGTAGAAGGCAGCGGCAACCGGCTCGTCCGTTCCGCGGTGAAACGCTTCGGCGAGCACGGCGGTTGGGAACGGCAGGAATGCAATGAGCATCAGGTGGAGGACGTTAAGCAGCAACAGCATTCCGTCCACGCGGACGATGTGTTTGAACATGGCGTGGTGGTTGATCCAGATTGCGCCGATCACCAGGAAGCTCACCACGTAGGCAAGGTAAGACGGCCAGAGATTGAGGAGTTCTGCCCCGAGCGCTGTGCTGGGTGGTGGCACTTTGATTTCGAGCACTAGCAGGGTGATGGCGATCGCGAACACACCGTCGCTGAATGCCTCCAAACGGTTGGTATCCACACTCACCTCCTCTGCAAGTAACGATTGCCAAATTTGCGCTTCTGCATAGTTGCTCCTTCTAGGGGCTGCTTCAGTTATTCAGATTTAAGGGATGCCATATCGATACAGAAGCGGTATTTCACATCGGACTTGAGCAGTCTTTCGTAGGCTTCATTGACTTTTTGGATGGGGATGACTTCAACATCGGCAGTGATGTTATGTTCGCCGCAGAAGTCGAGCATCTCCTGGGTTTCCGCGATGCCGCCGATGTTAGAGCCGGAGAGACTGCGGCGGCCCATGATCAGGCTGAATGCCGCGACCTCCAGGGGCTTCTCAGGCACACCGACAAGGGTGATGTTGCCGTCGAGGCGAAGCAGGTTGAGATAGGCGTTGATGTCGTGATTGGCGGAAACGGTGTCGAGGATGAAATCGAAGCTGCCAGCGTGCTGCTGCATCTCGTCGGCATTGCGGGAGACGACCACTTCGTCGGCACCGAGGCGCAGCGCGTCTTCCTTTTTGTTGGGCGAGGTGGTGAAAACGACGACGTGGGCTCCGAATGCACGGGCGAACTTCACACCCATGTGGCCTAGCCCGCCGATACCAACAACGCCGACCTTCTTGCCCTTGGTGACACCCCAGTGGCGCAGGGGCGAGTAGGTTGTGATTCCGGCGCACAGGAGTGGCGCGACTCCAGGGAGATCGAGGTTGGTGGGAACGCGCAGAACGAAGCGTTCATCGACGACGATGCTATCGGAGTAACCACCATAGGTGACACCTCCAAGGTGCTTGTCCGGGGAGTTGTAGGTGAGGGTCAGGTTCGGGCAGAACTGTTCAAGTCCTGTTTTGCAATTGGGACAGGTTCCATCCGAGTCAACCATGCAGCCGACTCCTGCCAGATCGCCAGGCTTGTACTTCGTCACTGCCGAGCCAACCTGGGTGATACGTCCCACCATCTCATGACCGGGAACGATCGGGTAGACCGTGCCGCCGCCCCACTCGTTTCGTACCATGTGAAGATCGGAATGGCAGATGCCGCAGAAGAGGATTTCGATTTGAACGTCGTGTTCGGTTAGATCGCGCCGTGCGATCGTGTCGGAAGCGAGCGGTGCGGTCGCACTGACTGCGGAGTAAGCTTTGGCGTTGTACATAAATTGATGCTCCAATCTGGAAGATAAGCTGGTTTACTTCTACTCGGTCTTGAATCTGTCCTGGTATTGTTCGTCGCTGACTTTTTCCAGCCAGTCCATGGGTTTGCCGTCGAGTACCTCCTGAGTGGCGATATGAGTCATCGCCGTTGGCGGTGAAGGTGACGATCGCGACAATGTTTTGTTGTCGTGCGTTTAGGGTTCGATCGGGTTGGCCACGAACATCACTGCACTGTTTGGCCGCCGTCGATGACCATGGCGTGGCCGATCATGAAGGCAGCCGCGTCCGAGCACAGCCAGAGGACAGCCTCCGCGATCTCCTCGGGCTTGCCCATCCGTCCGACCGGCTCCTCGGCAATCACCTTGGCGCGCCCTTCGTCTGTGTCGCCGGTGAAGCGACCCATCATCGGGGTGTCGATGTAGCCGGGACAGACGGCATTGACGCGGATGTTCTGGGCGGCGTAGTCGAGGGCCGCTGCCTTGGTCAGTCCGATCGCGCCATGTTTCGCGGCGGTGTACGCGGGGCTGCCCTTGATGCCGATGATTCCTGCGCCCGAGGACGTGTTGACGATCGCGCCGCCTCCCTGCTTGAGGATCAGCGGGATCTCGTGCTTCATGCACAGGAAAACGCCGCGGAGGTTGATGTCGATAATCTGGTTCCACTCCTCCTCGTCGTACTCCGCGGTCGGAGCTGCCTTCCTCGGCTCGATGCCCGCATTGTTGAAGGCGAAGTCCAGCCGCCCGAAACCCTCAACGGTCTTGTCCAGCGCCGCCTTCACGTCCTCGGTTCGCGTCACATCGCACCTGACGGCGATCGCCCGACCGCCGAGTTCTTCGATCGTGCGTGCCGTTTCTTGATTGCCCTGTTCTGAGATGTCAGCGACCGCCACGCTGGCACCTTCACGGGCAAACGCCAGCGCCGTAGCTCGACCGATGCCGCTCGCTCCTCCGGTCACAAACGCAACCTTTCCTATGTAGCTTCGATTCTCGTTCGTTGTCATTTTTTACTCTTTTGCGTGTTGCCCATGAGGGAAGTCTTTAAACGTGACACTCGGACCACGTGTGCGTGCTCGATCGTGCGCCTCGAACAGGGGGTCAAAGCCGACAGTGCCGGTAAAATACTCAGCCGCTGCTTTGGCGTTCGGCTGTGAGCCACTTCGTTTAATGTCCATTTCTTAATTCCTTCACTTGATGCCATTTCGGTGGCTGTCCCAATCGTAGAAATTGAGCACTTATGGCTTCTCTATCAATAGGGAGGGATTTTTTAAGAAGCAAGGTTAGCTTTAATGGCATTTTGGTTGTCGCTCACCAGGTTTCTTGCCCAATCAAAACTGAGTTTTCTCCTGAATAAAAGTCCAGAATGCTTACAAGAAGCCGGAACCATTTTTCATTGCTTTAGCCTCATTCTAAGAATCCTCAAGGCCAAGCAATAGAACGATCGTCTAAGATTGTTGTACAATCCTGCAAACTTAGAAATGAACGCTGCCAAAACGAGTGAAAAGTCCGATATGGATTTAATGAACAACCCGCAGGCAAAGCGTGAGGCAGACAGAGCGCAAGCCCACAGAGACGAACTGACCGAGCGGATTGCACAGGCGATCCGTCATGATGGGACGATTGAGCCGCTCAAAGGATTGCACTTCTACCGCTCCTCCTCACCTTCGGAATGCGTTCATAGTGTCTCTATCCCTGCCTTTTGTGCGATCGCTCAAGGCAGCAAAGAAGTCCTTCTGGGCTGCGATCGCTATCAGTACGATCCGATGCACTATCTGCTGGGGACGGTCGAACTGCCGATTGCCAGCCAAATTTTAGAAGCAACCCAGGAAAAACCGTACCTTGGCCTTCGTCTCGATCTCGACCCTACCCTAGTTGGCTCAGTCATGGTTGAGGCGGGCGATCCCTCACCGCAAAGGGATGCCAATGTAAAAGCGATCGACGTAAGTTTGTTGGATGCAAATCTTTTGGACGCTGTGGTGCGGCTCGTCAGGCTTCTAGATTGCCCTGCGGAAGCTAATGTTCTGGCACCGCTGATTAAGCGGGAAATTATTTACAGACTTCTGATGGGAGAGCAAGGTGGTCGGCTGCGTCATATTGCTGTTCTGGGTGGCTCTACCCACCAAATTGCTAGAGCAGTCGATCGACTTCGTAAAGACTTTAACCAGCCGCTTCGGATTGAAAGCATCGCACGAGAGCTGGGAATGAGTGTATCGAGCTTCCACCATCACTTCAAGTCTGTCACTGCCATGAGTCCTTTGCAGTTCCAGAAGCAACTGCGACTGCAGGAAGCTCGCCGTCTGATGCTGGGGCAAAACCTTGACGCTACCAGTGCAGCCTACCGTGTGGGTTATGACGATTCCTCGCACTTCAACCGAGAGTACAAGCGGCTCTTTGGTATACCACCGATGCGCGATGTGGAGCGGTTGCGAGAAGCTGCTAGGGAGATTGCGAGTTCAACTTGACATCCTCAAGATGCCCTAATCAGGCCAGAAATCGCTAAAACATTGTGGAGACAGCTCTGTGTAGCGCACCGTTCTCCTCCTTTCTCTGTGTCCTAGTCTCGTTAGTAAAGTCGCTGCGCTATAATTTAATTAAGTATTCACTCTCTGCCAGTTAAGATACAAAAATATTATGGACTATCATTTGTTATCGAATAAGCTTAAAGAATCTATTGTATTAGCTACTACTTTAAGTGAATTATTGTTGAATAATCAGAAAAATTTAGGTACAAGCCCAAGCGAAATTGATCGGCTTAGAGTGACTCTATATCGCAGAACAATACTAATTAGTGAGGCTATCTCTCAACTCTTACCTGTTTCAGAAACCGAATATTTTAGTTTGGCTTCAATTGGAAGTTTAACAAGAGTCTTAGTTGAATCTTATAGACCATTTTATTATTTAACTATTGAAAATATCAAAGATGAAGAACGCGATTTTAGATACTTGCTTTTTGAAGTTTACTTATTAATTGAACGTCGCTACATGATTGAGGCAATTAGGAATGGCAATAACTACCCGGATCTGCAAACTGACTTAGTAGAGAGCAAAAAAAAGATAAGAAATCACAGTTACTATAAATTTTTAAGTACAACAAATAGTAAACATATTTACGGCCCGCTGGTTCAATCAATTGAAGATACAGAAAAAGAGGGATCTAAAAAAAATATAGAATTTAGTAATAATTTCATGTACATACTTACGACGAAATGGAAAGGTTGTTTTAAAAATGACAAAACTATATTATTGGAGCGTCTAGCAACATATGAAATTAATGAGCCTTTTTCGGATGAAGATAAGAAGATGATGGAAAACAGATTCGATAATTTTTTTAATAAGCTAATGTCAAACTATGTACATTCTGGTGCTTTTGCTATAAGTATGGAACATAAGAGTAATTTTCAAATCAATCACGAAGAAGAAGAAGAAGAAGAAGTTGAATTTTACCTAAATCTAATGATTTCTTGTTGTATTTTTTATCTTATTACAGCCACGCATGATTTACTCAAATTATGTCAGTTATCTCAAAATAATGACTTAATTCAAGAATGCGAAAAAGCTGAGGAGGGAGGGTTAGTGTTTTTGAGCATTTTGGCAGGGAGGTGTACTTCGGTCGAGACTAATCCATAAAAGTAATCGTTGCAGTCGGTGCTTACATTGGGCCACACATCCCGGTTCCCAGCCAGCAAAAGCGGGAGATAAGGAGGTAGACACAGAGTGTGATCGCTGTGTTTGTGGCGATCGCCTCCTGCCCTTAAAAAGGGGGTAAAAACGCTACACGACGCGCTTTTATTAAATAGTTGGAGGATTGGCTTAAGGATGTTGAATGGTAGGGCGATCGCTCCTTTCGTCTTGGCAACCTAACACTTGTCCCATCTACCTATTTCCTAGTCGCCACCGCTGCGCCTTTGCGGTTCATTTCAATCCGCCATATTTGAGCAAGGTGGGCATTATTTGCCCACCCTAATTCCTACTTCCCTACCGTGAAATACTCATTCTTAGCATACACGCTAATAATGCAGTCGCCGACTTCAAAAAACATCCCCTCTTGCTCATCTTTAGAAAATTGCAAGTTGCCGTATTTAGAATTAATTTCCTCAGCAGTCGCCGCTTTGGCTTCCATTTCATCCGGGATAAGTCCGGTAGAACCGATATAGAAAACCAGCGGTGAAACTTTTTCGCGGTACACTTTTTCAGCATAAGCTTCGAGTCGCTCATTCGCATTAGCTAAAGCAGCGACAAATTCGTCTCGCTTGACATCTTCTTCCTGCCATTTCGCTTGCAAAAGCCGCAGCAAACTATCTGCACCCACTTTGGCTAAAGTAGCGCTAACAATTCCGTTATCCTCCAACCCCAAAAACTCATCGAAAATCAGTTTCATCAAGTCGTCAACTTTGGTAATTTTTGTTCGGGATGACAGCGTTTTGTGTGCGAAGACAACAGGCTCATCTAACGTGATGTCAAATGTCGGTTTTGCTAGCTTTTCGCCCGTGTTTTTGTGGTAAGCTTCATAAAGGCGATCGAGAAATTTGTTCGCCGAGTGCAATTTGCCGAAGTTGAGAATGTTTTTGCTGCCGATGTCGATTTTGTAGCTGACTCGCGAATCTACTGAACCGTTGGCGATCGCACTTTTTAAATCTGTGTATTCCGTCGTCGTCGGAAAATTGATGTAAAGGTTTTTTGACAGATAATGCTGTTTCAATTCTTCCAATTGTTCCGCAGTGTAAGCCTCGGATTCCTCCTTCAAATGAGCCGAGAGAATGCTAGAGAGAATTTTGATTTCTGCGAGTTCCTCAAACACTCCGTCAAGGCTGCCGTAACGCCCGTCAAAAGGCACGAGGGGCAAAGTCTCTAACTTTATATCGTACTCGGAACGGAAGTCAAATTCTTGCACGGGCGAACCGTCTTTTTCAAGGACACCGCATTTTTTGAGCAAATCAAACACTGGTTTGCTGCTGATTTTGGTTCGCAGCGACTTAATATTAACTTCGCCGTCGCTGACAATGGTATAATTGTTGAAAGTATTGAGGTCTGTAACTAGAATTCCCGCCACTTCGGCGATAAAAGTTTCATCCTCAACTTTTACCAGCTTAGCTTTTCGGGTAATCAGCATATTGATGGTAGCGGTATTTTGATTGATGGCAAAGGAACCCATTTGCACGTATTCGCCACCATCTAAGAATTCAGTTTTCAGCCAAGGCTTGACAAAGTTGCCATTTTCGTCTCGCTTTCCCTCAATTCGCTTCAAACCTTTTCGCTGATAATTTTCTTGCAAGTGTTTCCAGTTGATGATGATGCTGTTGCTGTTTTCCTCCAATATCTTGATTAACTCCAGCAGGGAAATTTTCTCGCTGACTTTTACCCGATCGCCAATTTCATGATTTTTCAACACCTCAGGCGCAAAAACAGCCTGTTCCAAATCTTCCGTAAACTCTGCTATTTGGGCATTTGTCAAAGCTTTCGCGTGTTTTTCCGTCAAAGTAGCGTCGAAGGTGCTCGCCAGCGCATACTTAGCCGTATTTAAATTGCCGTCAGCGAGGTTAGCTTTCGCAAAAGCAAACACCGACTCATCATTTTGAGCAACGGGAACATCTAGTTTGTCATACTCATCTTTGGCGACTTTCTGATATTTGTAAAACAGTCCCCGATCCTCTGCTTTCAGCCCGCAGATTTTCAGCGTGCTCGATGAACCGTTGATTTTTTTGCCACTTTTGGAAACAAAAACTTGATAATCATATTCCTTAATTAACGGTTCTTCCAGCGCAGGTGCAACGGAACTGCCTAACAGTTTTGTGCTGTCGTAAAGAGCATCATAAACCATTTTGACTTCGCCAGCGCGGATGCAATTCCCCGATAATGTATTGGCGATTTTGGAGAGAAGTTTGAAGTCAGCAGAGGCATAGGAGATAGTGTTAGCAAACACATCCATGTCTTTGAGTTCTTCGCAAATTTCCCCTAGTTTTGCAGCTTCCGAATTGGCACTGGGGTCATTTGCATAGCCGTCTGTGTGCAAATTGATCGCTGTCATTTCTCCCGCTTTAACCAGAGACTTAGCGAGTTGCATCGACTGCGATATGCAGGTAGAGCCAGCCGTGTGAATTTTTTGAATTTCTTTGATGTATGGAGAGTCAAGCTTCAGCACTTCTTGAATGGGAATTCGCTGGAAATGACAAATTACGTCCCCATTGCCAGCATAGGAAATCAGGCTGACAATTAGCTGGTAATTGTTGTATTCGTCTAAGGTCAAAAGCTTGATCATGGTTTCTTTCAGCGGTTTTAAGTCATAATACATTGAGCCGGAACGGTCGATGATGATGATGCTGTGAGCGACGGATTTTTCTGGGATATCACCGGGCTTTCTTTCTAAATTAATGCGATCGACTAGATAGAATGCCTTGGCGTTTCCGGCAAAATTGTAGAGGGTAAACTTGGTGCGAGTATTGGAGGCTGCTTGGCTGCTGGAACTTTTGGCTTGAGATGATTGTTTCGCTTGCCGTGCCATAGTTTTCACCTATGTTGATTTTTTCCTCAACTCAATCTTGGCACGGGCTTCTGTGGATGTCAAGGCCTGTGTGGAAAATTATCTGCGAAGCTGAATAAGCATTAATATTTAGCGCTGCGGTGCAATGGAAAACTGCGGCGGTAGGCTAAAGGTCAATACAATTCGGTTAAGCTCGATCCCCCCTAGCCCCCCTTAAAAAGGGGGGGACAAGAACTTATTCAAAGTCCCCCTTCTTAAGGGGGATTTAGGGGGATCTCCTAGGAATAAATATTTTTAACTGAACCGTATTGGGCTAAAGGTGGGCTTTTTTGGCAAAAGTAATGGATCTGCGTAAGTCGTTTAGTAAATATTTAGTCAATCATGCTTGATTTAGAAAATCCGCTGCTCAAACTTTATCTAAATGTGTTCGGATGGGTGACGTTGGGATTTTTTATCGGCCGCCAGCTACCGAGAAGCTATTCTACATATTTAGCCAAGTTTCTTTTCTTCTTTGGCACGCCATTGAGCATTGTTGGTTTCATCCGTAGCGCCAATTTGTCGGGCGCTATTTGGATGGCGCCACTGATAGCTTGGGCGGCAATTCTAGCAGGTGGAGGACTCGGTGGGATTTTGATAATTTTCGGTGTCGGCGAGGAACGTTTCCAGACTCTTAATCCGATCGCCCAAAATAGCCGGGAACAAACCAGCGCTTGGAGTTTGCCAACTCAAGGCAGCTTCTTATTAGCAACGATGGTGGGTAATACGGGTTTTTTAGGCATTCCCGTCACCTTGTCCTTATTAGGCTCGGAACACTTTGCCTGGGCGTTGTTTTACGACTTGCTAGGCACTACCATGGGAATCAATATACTGGGAGTTGCTATTGCTTCTCACTGCGGTAAAAGCGATCGCCCTCAGAGTTGGTTAGGTCCGGTGCGGGCAATTTTTCTGAATCCGGCACTGTGGGCTTTTGGTTTAGGATTTGTCTCGCGCAGCTTGCCGCTGTCGGCACAAATCGCAGAATTGTTAACAACAGGTGCTTGGACTGTAATTACTTTAGCTTTAATTACGATCGGGATGCAGTTGAGCAAGTTGAATTCCTTGCACAACCTCAAACAAGTTGTGGCTTGTCTCGTGATTAAAATGTTGTTAATTCCCTTGGTAATTGGCACGGGATTAACGTTTTTGGGGATCGCGGGCGCGCCGCGACTTGTGCTGGTGCTGCAAATGGCGATGCCTCCTGCTTTTGGTACTACGTTATTGGCAGAAGCTTTCAATCTCGATCGCGAATTAGCCGTAACTGCGATCGGCCTCGGCTGCGTTAGTTTATTATTCACTATTCCCCTATGGATGAGGCTATTTAATTTTTAATAAAAATAATAATTGCTCAGTTTAAAACGTTCCTTACTTCAGCGATCCCCATCACAAACATTAAGCGATCCATGTTATATTGATTAAAAATAAAACTCAGGGGGCTTGTAAACCGTAGGGGCTTCTGCTAGAGAAATAAGCCACAGATAACGTGAATAACAAGAGTATGCCAAGTAGAAATTTTACATTGACAGGTTATCAAACTCTCGCTCCCCTTTACTCAGGAACTCGCACCCTAGTTTATCGAGCTTTCCGTATTGACGACAAACAGCCAGTCGCCATCAAAGTCTTGCGGAACGAGTATCCCAGCTTCAGGGAACTGGTGCAATTTCGCAATCAGTACACGATCGCCAAAAACCTCAACTTGCCCGGGATCATCGAAACCTACAGTTTGGAAGCCTACCAAAACAGCTATGCGTTGGTAATGGAAGACTTTGGGGGAATTTCTCTGAAAGAATGGACGGAAAAAGGGGAAACTCGGCCGTCTCTGAGCGACTTTTTGCAAGTGGCGATCGACCTGAGCAATACATTAGATATACTCTATCGCCACCGGATAATTCACAAAGACATTAAACCAGCCAATATTTTAATTAATTCCCAAACAAAACAAGTTAAACTTATTGACTTTAGCATAGCATCTTTGCTGCCAAGGGAAACTCAAACCCTGATGAATCCTAACGTGCTAGAAGGGACACTCGGCTATTTGTCTCCCGAACAAACGGGAAGGATGAATCGCGGCATTGACTATCGCACTGACTTTTACTCTTTGGGGGTGAGTTTTTACGAATTGCTGGCGGGAAAATTGCCGTTTCAATCCAACGATGCGATGGAATTGGTACACTGTCATATTGCCAAGCAACCGCCATCTGTACGTGAAATCAATCCCGAAATCCCGCCGGTACTCTCAGAGATTGTCAGCAAATTAATGGCAAAGAATGCCGAAGACCGCTATCAGAGTGCGTCGGGACTGAAATCCGATTTAGAATTTTGTTTGGAGCAACTCGAAGAAAACGGTAGGATAGAGAGTTTTACGATCGCCCAGAAGGATGTGTGCGATCGCTTCATCATCCCCGAAAAACTCTACGGTAGAGAGACAGAAGTTAAAAGACTTTTAGAAAGCTTCGAGCGCGTAGCGAATCCACCGGAGAATCGCGTGGCCAAACCTCCTCAATCCCACGCCAGTTCCTGCAACGCGGAGGATCGGGGCAACGGACTGGTTCCGCAAAGTTCGGGGGGAATCATTGAGGGCGAAATGATGCTAGTAGCAGGATTTTCCGGCCTAGGCAAAACCGCCGTCATCAACGAAGTTCACAAGCCAATTACCCGTCAAAAAGGCTATTTCATCAAAGGCAAATTCGACCAATTTAATCGCAACATTCCCTTCAGTGCCTTCGTACAAGCATTGCGGGATTTGATGGGACAATTGTTCTCAGAATCCGACAGGCAATTAGCTCTATGGCGCACCAGGATTTTAGAAGCGATCGGCGGCAACGGTCAAGTTTTGATTGAGGTAATCCCCGAACTAGAAATTATTATCGGCAAGCAACCTCCGGCACCCGAACTATCGGGAACTGCAGCCCAGAATCGCTTTAACTTATTGTTCCAAAAATTTATTGCTCTGTTTGCAACCAGCTCGCATCCGTTAGTGATGTTTCTCGATGACTGGCAGTGGTCTGATTTAGCTTCATTACAGTTGATAAAACTGCTGATGGAAAACAATAGTTATTTGCTGGTATTGGGAGCTTATCGAGATAATGAAGTTTCACCGGTTCATCCCTTCATGTTAGCATTAGCGGAACTGAAAAAAACTGGAAAAACTGTCAATACAATTACCCTCGCTCCTCTAGCATTCTCCGATACAAATCAGTTAGTCGCAGATACGTTGCAGTGTAACCATCTTGCGACAAAAAAGCTGACCGAATTAATCGATCGTAAAACCCAAGGCAA
Source organism: Microcoleus sp. S13_C5 (assembly GCF_036700845.1). Classification (NCBI taxonomy): domain Bacteria; kingdom Bacillati; phylum Cyanobacteriota; class Cyanophyceae; order Oscillatoriales; family Microcoleaceae; genus Microcoleus; species Microcoleus sp. S13_C5. The sequence continues at coordinate 3,896 of NZ_JAUBPR010000077.1, read as the reverse complement.
TCCTTTTTTTACCACTCAGTTCCTCAAGGCTTTACACGAAGATGGGCTGATTGTATTTAATCCCTATCGGGGCTATTGGGAGTGCGATATTGCTCAAATCAATGTGCTATCTCTCACATCGGATGTAGTACAATTTATGGCGCAGCAGTTGCAGAAATTGCCTGCCCCAACTCAAGAAATTTTGAAAGTTGCGGCTTGTATTGGCAACTCTTTTGATATTAATACCTTAGCAATTGTTTCAGAAAAATCCCAAGTCGAGGCGGCAGATGCTTTGTGGAAAGCTTTGCAAGAAGGATTAATTCGGCCGCAAAGTGAAGTGTATAAATTTTATTTGAACCATGAGGATGTAGATAATACGAATACTGACAACATCGAAAATGTTGGGTATCGTTTTCTGCACGATCGCGTCCAACAAGCCGCTTATTCCCTGATTGCGGACAACCAAAAACAAGCTAGCCACTTGAGGATTGCCAGACTGTTGCTAGAAGCTTCATCTGAGAACCGAGAAAGTGACATTTTCCAAATTGTTAACCAGTTCAACCAATGCCTTGAAATCGTTGATTCTTCAGAGGAAATCCTGACGATCGCCAAGCTCAACCGCATTGCTGCCACAAAAGCTCGCGAAACCACTGCCTTCGCAGCAGCCAGAGAATACGCCTCGATAGGTATCTCCCTCTTGGGGGAGGATGCTTGGCAGGCAAATTACGATTTAATGCTAGCTCTGAGAAACTGTTCGGCAGAAGCGGCTTATCTTTCTGGCAGCTTTGAGGTAATGAACAACTCTATTGCCGATATTCTGAGCCATGCTCGCACCCTTGAGGATCGGTTAGCAGCTTATGAAGTCAAACTGCAAGCCTTAAAAGCCCAAAATCAGTTGCAAGAGGCGATCGACTTGGGGCTAAAAATTCTCAATTTCCTCGAAATTTCGCTCCCTAAAAACGCCACACCCTCTGACATAGAACAGGCATTTAACGAAATGGAAACAGCGCTCGAAGGCAGAAGTATTTCTGAGTTGATTGATCTTCCTGAAACGAGCGATCGCGCAATTCTCGCTGCCACCCGCATTCTCGCTAGCCTGTGTCCGGTTGCTCACATGGCGCAATTCAACCTATTGCCAATTCTGCTTTTTCAGCAGGTGAAATTGGCGCTGCGCTATGGAAATGCTCCGGCTCATACCCACGCCTATGCAGGCTTAGGCCTCATTCTTTGTTGTTTGCGGGATGATATTGAAATAGGGTATGAGGCAGGAAAATTAGCCCTCGCTTTGTTGGATAGGATTGAAGCAGAAGCATTTCGCTCCGCCTCAACATTTGTCGCTACCTACTTTACCCTACCCTGGAAAACTGCCATCCAATCAACTTTTAATTTAATGCTAAAAGCTTACACCAGTGGAGTGAATACTGGGGATCTAGAACACGCAGCCTATGCGGTTGAACGATACGGTCAATTAGCGTTCTTTAGCGGTGCAGTCGAACTTTCCCATCTGGAAACTCAAATGGATGGGTTTGCCGAATTTATGCGAAAACAACATCAAGATAGCATCTTGCAAATTCATAATATAACTCATCAAGCCGTTTTAAACTGGCAAGGAAAATCAACCGATCCTTTGATGCTCGCTGGAGCCGTTTATGATGAAAGGAGCGTGCTGCCTCAGCACCACAAGCAAAATAACCGCTTGGGGCTAATTTATTACTATCTCCACAAACTTATCCTTGTCTATTTGTTCGCCGACGATTCACAGGCTGCTGTAGATTGTGCCATCCAAACAATACCGTATCTGGATGGTGGCTCTGGCTCAATTATACTCCCGTTATTTCATACATACGACTCGCTGGCACGTCTCCGAAATTACAACGATGTTTCACCAGAGAAACAACAGCAGTACCTAACAGAAGTTGCTGCCAATCAAAAGAAAATAAAAAATTGGGCGAACTACGCCCCTATGAACTATTTGCACAAACACGATCTTGTAGAGGCAGAGCGGTATCGCGTGCTGTTAAGAAATTATGAAGCAGCGGATTTCTACGATCGCGCCCTGAACGGAGCTAAAGAAAATGGTTATATGCAAGAAGAAGCACTTGCCAACGAACTAGCAGCTACGTTCTATCTCAACTGGGGTAAAGAAAAAGTTGCCGCTGGTTATATGCAGGAAGCTTATTACTGCTATGCCAAATGGGGTGCGAAAGCCAAAATAGACGACCTCGAAAAACGCTATTCCGATTTGCTGCATCCTATTTTGCAGCCCGCAGAAGATTTCACTTTCCTGGAAACTTTAGCCTCGCTTACTAACTCCAATATTGCCATTAAAACCACTACAAAAACCACTTTTTCGCCCAGTAGCATCAATGATGCGATCGATTTCACCGCGATTATTAAAGCTTCTCAGATGCTTTCCCGTACGATTCAACTAGACCAACTGCTGCACCAACTGACTCAAATTATCCTGCAAAATTCCGGGGGCGATCGCTGTGTTTTGATTCTGCCAAATTGCGAGGAAAAATGGCAGGTGCGAGCGATCGCCACACCCGAAATCACCGAACTTTGCTCGGATTTACTAGATAACCATCCCAACCAACCAGTCAAACTGATTCAGTATGTGAAAAATACTCGAAAACAGGTGGTAATTGATGATTTAAAAACAGATATACCTGTAATTGGAGAATACTTGAACCGACAACAACCCAAGAGTATCTTGTGTTTGCCAATTATGAGTCAGCGAAAGTTGGTAGGAATTCTGTATCTAGAAAATCGGTTGACAAGTGGTGTATTTACCAGCAATCGCACTGAAGTCATCCAACTTTTGTGCGCCCAAGCGGCTATCTCTATAGAAAATGCTCGATTGTACCAACAATCTCAAGCTTATGCACAAGAATTAGAGCGATCGCTCCTTGATTTGCAGCAAGCACAGTTACAGATTGTACAAAGCGAAAAAATGTCCGCCTTGGGCAATCTCGTCACAGGGATAGCCCACGAAATCAATAATCCTGTCGGCTTTATTAACGGCAATATTGAGGAAGCAACCACTACGCTCAAAGATGTGATTGGTCACTTAAAATTATATCAAGAAAAACTGCCCGATCCCGGCGATGAAATTGAAGAAGATGCTGAGGATATTGATTTAGAGTATGCCTTAGAAGATTTGCCAAAGATGCTGTTGTCGATGAAAGTGGGATGCGATCGCATTCGCGGTATTAGCACCAGCCTCCGCACCTTCTCCAGGGCCGATAAAGACTACAAAGTTCCCTTTAATATCCATGAGGGCATTGACAGCACCATCTTAATTTTGAAACACCGGCTCAAAGCCAACGAACACCATCCCGCGATCGAAGTCGTCACAGACTACGGCAATCTCCCCCCAATCGAATGCTTTCCCGGTCAACTGAACCAAGTCTTTATGAACCTGCTTGCTAACGCGATCGATGCCCTAGAAGAATCAAACCAAGGACGCAGTTTCGAGGATCTTAAAGCAAATCCACACTGTATCACTGTTCGTACCAGTCTGTCGGGCGATCGACACATCAAAATTCATATTGCCGATAACGGTGCGGGCATGACAGAAGCAGTAAAACAGCGGATTTTTGACCATTTGTTCACAACGAAGGCAGTAGGAAAAGGCACCGGGTTAGGATTGGCGATCGCCCGCCAGATTGTAGTCGAAACCCACGGCGGAACAATTAATGTGAATTCTACTTTGGGGGGAGGGAGTGAATTTGAGATAGTGTTACCTATTAGCGAATAAAAGTAGAAGACATTCTTCATCATTTTAGATTTTAGATTTTAGATTAAAGAATTGGGAATGACAGATGACCTAATGATTTGGGTTCTCCAGAACTTACGGTGATATTTTTATCTAATTAGAGAAGCAAGCTAATACCCGTTCTCGAAAATTATCAAAG
>NZ_JAUBPR010000076.1:0-32173 GCF_036700845.1 Microcoleus sp. S13_C5 | reverse complement strand
GGCAATCGTTTGGGAGTTTTGTGTTTCCGAATCTATCTTCCTTTCCTTCTGCTTGAATATCTGCGGAATGTGGGTTCTAAAAATTCTTAATTTTAACCCGACTTGAGCAGATTAAATCAGAACATTAAGACTTTCTGAACTTCTTAAAATCCGGATAATTTTCCTTCTTAGATAGGTATTATAGTTCGAGCATTAACTGGCAGAGTTTAAAATTTTAACTAAATAATTATTGTCCATTGCCGCTCGATACCGTTTCATTTTTAAACTTTGTGCCGGAAGTTTTTTCTTGTTTCAGCAAGTTTATAGCACTCCCGACGTAGAAGTGCAAAATTTTCGGGAGAGTTCTGTTTCCGAATCCGGCTTTTATCTTCACAAAATGTAACATCAAGCCTCCAATGTAAGCAATTTTCAATGCCCCAATGACGGAGGATCGCCCCAGGAAGTTTTTCAGCATGACTGCTTAAACTACTCAAATAAAAACTAGCTGAGCGTGGTGGTTTTATTCCACAGCCGTCGTTCACTAACTATCCTGACAACGGTTTTTAATCCCGTCCATAATTCTTGATTATGCAGAGGTGGTAACTCGGATACATCCACAGTCCAGACTTGTCTTTTTTCCACTCGATGATGTCCTGCTTCTACTTGTTCATGCCGGATTGTACTCTCTGCCTAAATAATCGGCTTTTTGAGCTACTTCAAACCACTCTTTTACAGTGTTAAAAAGGAGTTTGTTATTCCCTTTTAAAGCTAAAACATAATCTCCTTTTTTCTTTACAATCAGAGAGTTATGTCTTTTTGACATCAAGCGATCGTCTATTGTTATTACGTTTCCGGCAATTTTTAACATTTCTACTAATGCCGGAATTGCTGTCAGCTCATTAAAATTTTTATGAAGTTATTTGCGCTTAAAAATAATTAATGAGATGAAGACCAGACAGTGAATATATGTAGCGCTTTTGGCTGGTCATTTCTGTCATAAAATTGTTTCATTGTTTGGCCATCAATGGCAATCACGTTTAGTTTTAATTCCCCGACTATCGAATTTAACCAACTCAAAAAGCATTCTTGAAACAGTTGTAGTTCAGTTCTGGCAAATAAGGAGACTAAATGCGTCATGATATGGTATACCATTCAGTAATTCTAGAAAGCTTTTCAACCATTCATATTTGGCATTACCATAGGCTTCTATTCCGGATCGATCCGTCTGCACCGCGTCTGGACAGCTATAACCGCAATCGATCTAATATCTTTGAGCAAATGTTCTTTACTTCTTTCTATTCTTGGGTCATTCAAGTTGGAAAAATGTTCTAAAAAACTGGCATTGAAATATTCCTTGAAGGCAATGAATCTATTTGTTTTTATTGCGAAATAACAGTTTTACTAAAACCTATTTCCATTGATAACACTTATAAACTACAATAAACTACATACAAAATTAGTCGGATATAACTGTAGCATATTTTGGGTGGAAGTTAAGATGCGTTTACCCTCGGATGGCAAGGTTGTCATCACCAAAAACTGAGATGGCGTCAGGTATTTTTGTAAATGAGTCTGGTAGAATCTTCGTATCATTATTTTTTGGGATAAGCAAGCGTGTAACAATTCTGCTGCCTATCTTTTTTTACCACAAGTGGGCTCAATCCTGACTAAATAAGGGTTTCAGGCGGGTTGTCACCCCCCTAGGAGGCACAATATTCATCAATAAAATTGATGGTGGGTCGAGATGGGCGGGCTTCATCCATAGACAGCAACTGAGTTTGGGTCGTTTGTGGCTATTATACTTCCATCAGAGTGACACAAAAGCAATAAATTGCCTATTGAAATTGTCGAAAGGGTTGTGGGGTATGAGGTGTATGGTGTAGGTGTATGCAAATTAAATTCCTATTAACTTATGCTAGGTATCAATGTCGGGAGAAGTCACTATGCTTGGTAAATCAAGGATGCCCTTATCACCTGGACTTTTTAGAAAAATTCCCCTACAAATAATGCTAATTGTGCCATTTGTTGTCCAAACAGTTGGAGCAGTGGCTGTTGTTGGTTATCTTTCCTATAGAAACGGTCAAAAAGCAGTAAATGATGTAGCTACTCAGTTACGAAATGAGACTAGCGATCGCATCAACCAAAACCTAACTTATCTGCTTGCTATTCCCTTTCAATCCTTTGAAAACTATGATGCAGCCCTTAGCCAAAACCGCATCGATCTTAATAATGGGAGAGACGTAGAGAAGTTTCTATGGGGGCAACTCCCTGCCTTTCCCCTTGTGGCTGCCGCAGCTTTTGTTAGCCCCAATCAAGAGTTTTTTGCTGGTGAGCGGCAGGATGATGGCGCGATCGTCATCCGTACTTCGGAGGTAGAAAATAACCACACTTTGACGACCTATACCGCCAGTCCACAAGGGGAACGCCGGGAAATTATCAACGCCGGGAAACCTAACTTTGACCCCCGCAAACGCCCCTACTATAAAATTCCAGTCCAGCAAAAGCAAGCTGTTTGGGCAAAACTGTATCCTCACATTACAGGTAAATACCTATACATTGCGGCTGGCAAACCCATATATACCAAGACTGGAGATATCCAAGGAGTGTGGATGACAAGTTTAAATCTAGTAATGTTTGGGGATTTTTTAAGTAAACTCAAAATCGGTAAAACTGGGCAAAGTTTTATTCTGGAACGTTCTGGAGAAATGATTGCCACCTCTACGGGGGAAAAGCCCTTTCAATATTACCCAGACAAGGTTGTCCAACTGCCAGAGCAACGAATTGAACGACTCAAGGTTGTCAATAGTAGCAATGCCATCACCCAAAAAGCGAGTCAAGCTTTGCTAGAGCAGTTTCGTGATTTTCAAAATATCCAAGCATCTCATCAACTGAAATTTACCGTCGATGGTAAAAATTATTTCGTCCAAGTCGATCCTTTTCGAGATAGTAAAGGTATTGATTGGTTGGTGGTGGTGACTATTCCAGAAGCAGATTTTATGGAGCAGATTAATGCCAATACTCAGACTACAATCCTGCTCTGTTTAGCAACTTTGATTTTGGCAATTTTGTTGGGTATCCTGACCGCTCGCCGGATTATCCGTCCTGTGGAGCGGATCACCACTGCTTCGGAAGCGATCGCTGGGGGCAATCTCAACCAACAAGTGGAGGTTAGTTCCATCGTTGAACTTGGCAAGTTAGCCAACGTTTTTAACGACATGACCAAACAACTGAAGGATTCTCTAGATGCCCTCCATTTGGCAAATGAAGAGTTGGAAGCTAGAGTGGAGCAAAGAACAGGAGAACTGCGCCAAGAAAAAGAAAGGTCAGACCAATTACTTTTGAATATCTTACCTGCGGAAATTGCCGATCGCCTCATGCGGACTAATGAATCCCCTGCTGAACATTTTGAAGAAGCCACGATTTTGTTTGCGGATATCGTAGGTTTTACTACGATCTCGGCCCGGATAGAGCCCATGCAATTGGTAGCAGGTTTGAACCAAATTTTCTCTGCCTTCGATCAACTCACTGAAAAGTATGGCTTAGAGAAAATTAAAACCATTGGGGATGCCTACATGGTAGTTGGTGGTTTACCCGTTTCTCGATCGGATCATGCCGAAGCGATCGCCAACATGGCGTTGGATATGCACGCCTATATGCAAGACGTGCAGAATATTTTTGGGGAATCTCTACAAATTCGGATCGGGATTAATACCGGTCCTGTAATTGCGGGAGTAATTGGGATTAAGAAATTTATCTATGACCTGTGGGGTGATGCGGTGAATATCGCCTCCAGGATGGAATCCCACGGCAAACCGGGATACATTCAAGTCACCGATGCGACTTATCTCAAATTACAGAATAAATACTTACTAGAGCCAAGGGGTACGATCGAGGTCAAGGGAAGAGGAGAAATGATGACCTATTGGCTTTTGGGTCGGCGGGGAGGAATATTAGCCACTAGCAGTCGATCAGTGAATAACTGTTAAAATAACGTTAACTAAGGGTTATTTTAACTGAATGTTAATTATTGAATTATCTAGGATAGAAAACTGCCTATGCTAGCACCTTTCATCCCAACATCTCGCACGTGAAGAAAATATGGAAAAAGGTCAGTCAAAAGGCGTGGCAACTGGGGGGACAAGTTTTCGTCAAAAAGTAATTTCCTGCAGGCAGTGGAGCAATCATCAACCGACTCTCACAGTCAGCAGCATAAGCAATACAGGCTTTTAAATCTTCCCGTGTCAAATCAGGAAAGTCGTCAAGTATATCTGCTTCGGTTATCTCAGAAGTCAAATACTCAAGCACTTCATAAACCGTAATTCACAAGCCCCGCCCACAAGGTTTACTACTGCGTTTATTGGGTTCCATCGTCATGTAATTTCGGTAGTTCATAGTTTAAATTATAAGTCAAGATAAGTCTAAAAGCCAGCAACCAAGATTTGTGTCAAAACTTTACATCTCTCACTCCAACGCCGATTCTGGTTGCTTTAAACACCTCATAACTCGTTCCGTGACCGAGACTGATGCGCCCTAAGTTGTGCTCGTAATTGGGCAATTGCAGTCGCCATATCTAACACCATTTCGGCTCCTACTAAGGTAACAAGAGTGCTACCCGATCGCTATCACTTTAAGCAAGAGGAGCAAACCGCTTTAAAAACAGAGGCACAATGACTGGAATCCGTGTACTGCTGCAAATGAGATCTGGAATCAAACTGAGTGGTTTGGTAGCAAATAGGGGGTTTATGAAAGCCAACTGGCTCAAGAAAATTTGAAATAGAAACACACCAACCACACCGTTCGCACGGATACAAGTAAGGGTTCATCTCAATGAAAGCAAATCTAGGATAAAAGGGGTCAACTAAAAATTTGACTAAAATAGTAAAAAAAGCATGAGTTAAAGAAAATGACACCCGAAGATAAACAGCAGCTAAAAGCATAAGATGTAGGGGAGTTAAATAGGGTGTTTTTTTAACTTGCTGAAAAAAAAACCAATAACTATCTCAACTTATAGCCAATAAAACAACTACCTACAGAAAGTCTTAAAAGAGGAACATAAAGGAGATTTTAGAGAAAAAATGCTGATTTTATTATTGCTCAATGACGAAAAAGTTAAGCTAAAATTGCTGACTTTTGGGGTTGCTCGGTGAATAAAGTATTTCATTGGTAGATTCAGGGAGAGCCAGACAATCTAGAAACTCGCTCCAGATGCGAGAAAAACTGGAAATCATAGAAAAGCGACAGATAAATATATAGAAATATTATGATAAACTATAGATAAATAACCTCAAGAGTTAGGATACTAATTTGGGAGAGGGACAGCACAAAGATTAGCAATAGATATTTAGAAAGAGTACCGAAATAAACTTGGCCGGGGGGCAAAGGCAGAGAAGTTTCAAGTAAAAAATCCGCTTATGTTTAGTCAAAATATAGCTAAATAACAAAAAAAATCTCACTAAAAAGCCGGATGTAGAGGCAAAATATCCTAATAAGTTCAACTATTAAATTAAATTTAATAACTAATAACAATTAAATGTCAACTTTTGGAGACTAGTAAGTTTTGTTTCAAACTCACACCAAAAAAGAGTTGCTATAAAAAATGCCGAAAAAATGTCAGAGTATACAGAATAAAAGTCAGAGTTAATGTGATGGCTACACTAAGGTATTCAGACAAAATAAAGGTTGGTATAGTGTCTAGATAAAGGCAAATTATATAAGTTGTATAAATTTTATTTTGTGTTAAAGTTCCATTGATGAATGCGTAGAGGCCGGTAAAGCAGTATCAGAGTTTGCCGAGGGAGAAAGAAGCAAAAATAGTATTCGTCCTTGACAAGGCGAGTTGTCATAAGAAATAATAGTACATAAAAAAAAGAGTTGACGGAGCAAGAAGCAAAAATAGTATTCGTCTTGGACCATGCCACTTTTCATAAGAAATAATAGTAGATCAAAAAAATGAAACAGAAATGCCTAATCTTCATTGATAATTCCTTCCCGAATCAAGTCGCGACTATAACTTAATTGAATGGGTATGGCATTCGACAAAAGAATATATTGCCCATAGGCTATTTAAATCAATTGAAGAGCTAGAGTATTTATTGCAGATCCTCTTAAATGAAGGACAATTAATAATTAAATGGGGGCGAAAAATTAAAAACAAGGGTAATGCTTGTATCACAGTTTAAATGGGCAACAGCTTACGGCAATACGGCTGTGAGCGGGGGAACCCCCTGGCATAGCGATAATCTCTGCGTTACAATATTCGTGGCGTTCTTCAGCAGTTTCCTCGATCGCACGGTATTTATCTGGAGTAAAGCGAGTCTTTATCGCATGCGGAAGATTTGGCCGGTTGGTTTGAGTAATAACCACGATCGCACATCCTAAATAATTAGACTTTAAATAATTATTGTTTACAGCTAGATAGTTTTTCTAACCCAGATGCGTTTTCCTGGATTCCCTTCAAATTCCATAAAGAAGTATCCCTGCCTTTTTCCGCTTCTGCTTCACAACCCCTAAATTCTCGCTTTCCTTTTATTTTTAACACTCAATTGCTTAGTAAGCGATGTATAATAATGCAAAGCAAAAAGCAGATTGATTCCAAAAAACACCAAAGTTAATACAAAGGTAAAAAAGGACGTAAACGACAGCCTGGAAGTCATCGTAAATATCGCCAAAATGATTGAGCAAAGCCCAAAACCGGAAGCAAAAGAACTTAAAAGCAGCAACCGCACCTTAGACATAGTTTAATTTAAAGATTATCAGTAAAATGCACTCTTGGCAGCTACAGAGGAGTGCCAAATGATACTTATTACTATATAGCGGAATTGCTCAGTTCCGCCAAGGGCAAAACGACTGCTTTCCTAAAAAGGTTTGAATTATACACAAAAATACAGCCCGCGCTCCTGTAAACTCCTGTTGCTCGACTTAATATCAATCAAAGGAATTCCCCAGCCTCCGCGAGCATTCCACCTTTCGCCGTAAAGTCACCGCAGCCGCAATCCCGCTGACAGCAAAGTATTCGCTTCCAAAACCGCGCTTTCCCTGGGGTTCCAAACATTGCCAAAATCCACAAACGGCGTCACCTGCAAAACTCCTTGTTTGTCGTCGGTGCGCTTGCATCGGATACCGCAACTCGGCTGAATCAAAAATCCCGCTATCGGCCAGCAAAGCATCCTGACGGTAGCCCCGCAATGTGTCTGAGCCTCCTATACCGAATTGTTCGATCGGCAAAAGCTCTGCCCCAGCCAATGCCAAATCCGATCGCACCACCAGCAGCCTCTGAGCACCCAACAACCGCACGTACTGCAATTGACCCCGCCAGGTCAAAAATCGACTGTCAGGGCTGCTGCTGCTCACCGTAGCGCCAAATGCTGCCACTCCCAGACTGAACTGCGATCGCGCCGCCAAGACATCTCTCTCTCCCCTCTGAGTAAAATCCTGAAACAGCCTTAGCACCGCAACCGGATTTCTACCCCAATTATCTGCTTCCGGCGACAGTGGAAAATTTTTTCCCAGCAAAGATGTATCGCTTTCTCGACTGCGAGTACCAATACCGATCGCGATTTCTCTTCTGGGATTTTGCACGATCGGCTCGCGGTAAGTCAACTGCCAACTACTTCAAATCGAGCGACTTTTATCGTACCCAGAATCTTAGCAGTTCTGCAGGCTGTGCCGGCGCGGGAACAGCAGGCGGCAAAAGCTGTTCGCCTGAAAGCAAGGGCTTTTGCCGCGCGGGTTACCGGAGACGAGCCGGATTTTGCAGCCGCGGGTTGGGAATCGGAAATTCGTGTCTGTTTTCTCCTCGATTCGGCAATTGAGGGAGAGTTTCTGCTGCCTCACTTTGGGTCAGTTGATCGAGCTCCGGGATGCTATTTTCTTGCTCTTTACTGCCTCTATCTAATTCTGAACCCGAGTATAAATCACGAAGCCGATCGCGATCGTCTGCTGTTTCTTGATTTATTTTTAATTGAGACAGTAAATTATCCTGCAACATTGGCGCTTGCACCCCTGAGTCGGTAGCAACCATCGACTCGCCAACACTTAGAGCTGATAGCAGTGCGGGGCAAATAGCTGCAATTGAAAAACCAAGTGCTAATGCCTTGAAAAACTTGATTTTACAAAAGCCTCTAGAAAATTGCACGGGCATGACAGATTAGCAATATTTGATAGTTATTTACACTTACGATCGGGCGCAGCCGACGCAATTGCAAGGAATAAAATTACTCTATCACTTTTGACCGAGTTAATTGCTTAAGTCAATATAAAGATAGTTGACATCACTCCTGTTTTGTGTATTAAACGATTACTGAAAAAAACTCTAACATCCCAAGCTAGCCATCTTGCAAGGAATAAAATTACTCTATCACTTTTTAAACACTTAATTCCTTAAATCAATATAAAGATAGTTGACAATAAATATGTTTTGTGCATTCACAAATAACTAAAAAAACTCCGACCTCCCAAGCTAGCCCTGTAGGTCGGCGGAGCATTCTATCAAACCTGCGATCTGAGAAATAGGTAAATTTTGATAGAGATTACTACATTTTATTGAGCTGCGATCGCAATTCTTCCAACTCAGCGTCAATCACCGGGCTCGACTCCGAGCTACTAGCTGCTGCCGTTTTACCCGCTGCCGGCAATTGACCTTGAGACACAGAACCCCCGGTCAGTTGAGCTTTCATCTGAGCCAACTCGTCGTCAACATCACCGCCGCTTTCGAGCAAGCGGAACTGTTCCTCTAAATTGCTGCCGCCGGCGGCGAGTTCTGCCGAAGCTCCCGCGCGAGCTTCTATCTGCAAAACTTTTTCTTCCATGCGATCAAAAGCCGCCATTGAACTGCCAGTATTCAAGGTGCCAATGGTATTGTTGAGCTGTTCCTGAGCTTTAGCAGCGGATATCCTCGCTTTGAGCATATCCTTCTTAGTCTTAGCTTCGGAAATTTTGCTCTCCAAACCGATTAAGTTGCGCTTGAGACTTTCCACCTGAGCCGATTGCTGATCCAGACTGGCTTTCAGCGTAGCCGCCGTTTCAGCGTGAGACTTTTTGCGAACTAGCGCTTCCCGGGCCAAAGTCTCGTCTCCTTTTTGCAGGGCTAGCTGAGCGCGCTGCTGCCACTGATTAGACTGAGATTCAGCTTGATTGTACTGAGTCTGGGTGCGCTTTTGAGTGGCGATCGCGCTGGCAACGGCCTGACGCAACTGCACCAAGTCTTCCTGCATATCCGTAACAGACTGTTCTAAAATCTTTTCCGGGTCTTCAGCTTTGTTGACCAGATCGTTAAGATTGGCTTTGACGACTCGGCTAATACGGTCAAATAATCCCATAATGCTATTTTTCCTGGGTGAGGTGTACGAAGTAGGCGGAAAGCAGGCTTGATAGCCCTAGCCCGCAGTGGTGAAATTCACTCTTGTCAGATTTTTAGTGCGATTTAGTTTTTGGCAATTTTTGCAGACAGATAAATCCAGTTTAAAGCGATCGAGTAAAGTGATGCAGGCAAGCTTATTCATGCACCTATCTAGTAAACTACCCGACACTCATGCTTTGCATAGAGTGCGGACTTTTAGTAGCCCTCAAGACAACTTCCTGCAAAGAGCAGGACATTATCTCGGAACCTCCGGGCAGGTTTACGATCTGCCCCAAAGTAGCAATATTTCTTGCTCCATTCACATCGGCATCGCCAATCCATCCGCATCGCTCATTCAGGCACTCAAACCGCTTACCTTGGCGATTGCCAATCACCTTGCAACAGTGACAAGTTTTCGAGGTATAGCGCGGATCAACCAGTCTTACATCAACGCCAAATTTCACGCCTTTATAGATCAGGAATTGGCGCAACTGGTAGAACGCCCAACTATTGCTGCGTCTCCGTTCTGTTTTAGACCGTGGCAGTTCATTGGTACGCTCTCTGATTCCGGTCAAGTCTTCCAGGGTAATAGCCTGATTTGATGTCTTGGCTTGCTGGATCAGTCGATAGCTGATGGTATGGTTCAGCCATGTCTGGAATCTCCGTTCTCGTCCACTCAACCGTTGCAAAATCTGTCTCGCCCTTCTACGAGTAGACCTTGTGCCTTTGGACGCTTTACGCTGTAACGAAGCCTGTAGACGGTTATATCTGTCTCTGGCTTGTGTTACCTGTTTGCCACTGAATTTCTCTCCAGCAGATGTACAAGCAATGTCTGTGCGTCCCAAATCAACACCCAAGACATCATCAGTCTTTTGTTTCTCTGGTGGCTCAGACTCAAGCTGAATGTTCAGATAAAAGCTGCCATCGTTGCGCTTTACCAAAGTTGCCGTTTTGGGGTCTTGTCCTTGCAGCAAGTGTTTTTGGTAATTACCAATGTGCAGCTTAAACTTTTCTCTGCCCTTGAGCATGGTCAAGCTGACCAACCAATCCGATTCGCGGAAGGTGAAAGTTCTCGCGTCGTAAGTGGCAGAAGTGGGGGCAAACTTCTTAACGGGCTTAACCTTTTGCTTTGCCGTTTTGCGATTAGCGCAAACTCTACGAATTGCGTGAATCGTCATTTGAGCAGACAGCCCAGAATGCGATCGCGCTTCCTTGTAAATCAAGGACTGAACAGCAATCTGATTCGTCAGCTTTTCGGGTGTATGGGTGTTCACGTACTCACAGCATTTTGCAAAGGCAGTCAGTACCGCATTCAGCTTTTCAACCTGCTGCTGCGATACTTCCAATTTGCAAGAGACTGTAAGAACTTGGGACATTTTCAAACAGTGAAGTTTTGCTGTTGTTATTGTAGCGTCTTGGCAGCTTTCGGGGTATCGAACCCCTCAATCTGCCGCGCATTCCTCCCGACACTCACCTTTCAGGTAGAGTGCGGGACTCCTGCTATTCTAGTTGAGTTTAACTTCGATCCGGGAATTCCCCAACAGGCTTCGAGCCATCTCTAGCTAGGCTGTTGAGAAGTTTTTGCTGGTTCCGACTATTGTTCTGTTGCCTGGGATTCAGGATGCGGGCGGCTCGCTCGACGGCAATTTGGGTGTATTGTTGCCCGGAAGCATTTGTGCTTTCATCGCCGCCAACTCGGTATCCACATCGTCGGCACCTTCGAGAGAGAGAAACTTCTTTTCTAAATCATTAGTTCCGAGTTCTGCGATTGCTTCGGAGCGAGCTTCTAGCTGCATGACTTTCTCTTCCATCCGTTCAAACGCGCTCAAAGCGCTGCCGGTACTGAGATTGCCCATCATTTCTTGAAGCCTTTCCGACGATGCGGCCGATCGAGCTCGGGCAATGTACATATCTTTTTTAGATTTTGCCTCGGAAATTTTACTTTCGAGCGCCCGCATATTTTCTTTAAGTTTAGTCACAACAACGTTCTGTTGTGCGAGACTGGCTTTCATCGCCGTTGCCGTTTCTTGATAAGATTTCTTGCGCGTCAGAGCTTCCCGCGCCAAATTTTCCTCGCCTTTTTGCAAAGCTAACTGCGCCCGCTGATGCCATTCTGCTGCTGTAGACTCAGCTTGGGAACACTGGCGTTCAGTGCGTTTTTGAGCTGCAATCGCTCCTGCCACAGCTTGTCTGAGCTGCACTAAATCTTCCTGCATATCCATTACAGCCTGTTCCAGAATTTTTTCTGGGTCTTCTGCTGCCCCGACCAAACTGTTAATATTGGCTCGAATCACTCGCCATAGGCGATCGAATAATCCCATTTTGCCAGTCTCCCGATTTTCAACTTTAGAATTAAGACAGAGAAATCAGAATTAAAAACTAAAAATGAAAACTCCTCAATCGTCTTTTTAATTTTTAATTTTGAAATTTTAATTCCCTCTAAGTTAGGTAATCATGATTATTTTTAGGATGGGTAGGGCGCGAGCATTACCCATCAAAACTGAGCAAATGTTGGGTGAAGCGAAACGGAGGGTTCGTGCCTCGGCCCAACCTACTCCCCGATCATTAGTTTAATTGTCTTTGCCTAATTTAGGGCTGATAGTATTGTGGCTTCACCCCTTTTTCTTGGAGTTCTTTCGCCAAACGTTCTGCTGAGGCAGCATCGTTCAAAGCCCCCATTTGGATCTTGACACCCTTTGAGAAGTTCCGCACGTAGGCATCCGGAACTGCTCTTCTGGCTTGCTGGAGGGATTTTGCGTCGGTGTAATCGGTGACAACGTAATAGAAACCGTCGGCGGCCCGTGCAGGCCTTCCCAGCGGGGATACGGCGGCTGGGGATGCGGCGGCTGGGGATGCTGTCGCCGGGGATGTGGCTGCAGGCTGGGCTGGGGAGGGTGTGGGAGGCAGTATCGGCAGTGTCGGCACAGGCTGGGCGGCGCTGGGGCTGGGAGTGGGGAGCAAAGCCGTGCTCAGATTGTTGAGTCCTTGTTCCCTGCCTCTGGGCGGGTTGCCGTCTTCTGTAGGAATCGGCACAACCCCGCTGGGACCAGGAGGGGCTGGCGGAGTTGGCGGGATTGATGCTTTTGGTGACGGGGAAGGAATCGGGCTGACTGTCGGCTTAACATTGCTGAGAGTGCTCAAATCTAGCTCGACAAATTCCTTGGATACCAAATTTGGAGCTTTCGGTAGTTCCTTGGTGCTGGTATCTGAGATGGCAGTAGAGGCGGAACTGTCGTTTGCAGAGGGTGAGGTGCGATCGAGCAAACGGTTCAGGCCAGCCATCTTAACTAGATTTGACGGGTACATGACTGCGTAGCCCAAAGCTGTGCACGACAGCAAAAACAGCAGCATCGAACTCAGTCCCAAGGGAGTTAACAAACTGGCGGCTAAACTGCGTTCTACCGTAGGCTCAGCTTTTGACTCGTCCAAACTTTCGATCAGTTTTTCGCTTGATGCGAGATAATTGTTGGGTGCGAAGGCACTGCTAGATAATTTTGTGCCACCCCTGGTAGTTGCTAGCGGGGCATCGCCCTGAGTGCCAGCAAGGGATAGGGGCAGCGATAGTGGCTGCTGGGTTTCCTCTGCAGTCTCCGGCGCCAAATTTTGGGATAGCTGTTGCTCGGTTGTGGCTGTTTGCTTGCCGGTACGAACTGAGGGCGACACCCACTGTTCGGCCCGCCGCCTGTGCCTTCTGTATGTTGTCAGTTCTGCTTCTAGGTTTACATCTAGACTCCCCAGGACTGCTTGCAAAGCAGGCTTGATCGGGGTTGAAGAGGATTGATGATTTGGGGATTCAACCGAAGAACGCTTACTCATTAGCAAAACTCCTATCGCCTCTGAATTAATAATGTTTTGATTGTAAAGATAAACAAGAAGCTTGAAAACTTGCCTATTTTTTTATGATTAGCTACTTTTGGCGTCAATGCAACAGGGGCCCGATCGCCAACAGCTATTTTTCATTTTAATTTGAAAACTTAATTGTTGTTGTTTCCCGGAGGCTGCTTACCGAGACTCTCAGCCACTTTTTGTATCCTGAGCTACCACTTATTTGTAACCTCTCATACTCCTTGGGCATTTGTACTTTTTCTTGATCCCTAACGGCTTTATAAACTTTTAACCTTTGTTTTTACCTATACAATGAGCAACGACAGAGCTAATTGTTTCTATATATAACGAGATTATAAATAAATTATAAAATTTATTTATGCTTCGGGGATCGCTACAACCCAGACAGCATAAAGGTTGGGATGCTCTAAAACCTGCTAGCTCTACAAAGGAGAATTAGAGATGAAAATGATTTCCCTAAGAACTTTTATGCAAACCTCCTTAACTTCACCTTTAACTTCAGCTTGTGGTCACTGCCGTAACTATACCCCTGAGGGCAGACGCGGGGGTGTTTGCGCTTTACTAGGCGGGCCAGTTCAAAGTCACTGGAAAGCTTGTGCTTTAGCGGTTTCGCCTTTTAGGTCATCTTGGGAAAACATAGAAGAAATTGGAATGTGGCAAGAATCGACTCTGACGCTGCAGGATGCCACGGTCACTCTTTCCGAGCGCAATGCCTGCCAGCTTACAGGCACAACGTTAACTGAAAAATCGCCAGCAGCAGCAGTCTCGGTCTAGTTCGTCGGCTGCCCTGCTGCTCATACCATTTTCAATTTTCGATTTTCGATTGGGGAATCACTGATCATTATCATGGTTTGGATCTGGCAAAGCAGTTTCATTCTTTTTGGGAACTGGTATCAATACTGACACTTTTGGACGATCGGGTGCATTTGGCTTGACTAACTCATAAAAATCAGCAGGATCTACTTTCATATGAGCGCACAAAAAAACTGATTTCTCCATCCAGCTATGGCAGCCAAGGATATTGACTAAAATCAGGTTGCCGTTTTTCCAAAAAGGCTTGTTTGCCTTCGGCGCCTTCCTGCGTCATATAGTACAGCAAAGTGGCATTTCCCGCCAGTTCTTGCAAACCGGCTTGACCGTCACAGTCGGCATTAAAAGCGGATTTCAAGCAGCGAATAGCGATCGGACTTTTTTCTAGAATTTCCGCAGCCCACTGAATCCCTTCTATTTCTAGTTGTTCGACGGGCACGACGCAGTTGACTAAACCCATTTCTTGGGCTTGCTGCGCGCTGTACTGGCGACACAAAAACCAAATTTCTCTGGCTTTTTTCTGGCCGACGACTCTGGCAAGATAACTAGCTCCGAAACCACCGTCGAAACTGCCGACTTTGGGGCCGGTCTGTCCGAAAATAGCATTGTCAGCAGCGATCGTCAAGTCGCAAATTAAGTGCAGAACGTGACCGCCTCCAATTGCGTAGCCTGCAACTAAAGCAATTACAACTTTGGGCATCGATCGAATCAACTTCTGCAAGTCGAGCACGTTCAACCGGGGTATGCCACCTTCGTCTACATATCCCGCCGAACCCCGCACGCTTTGGTCGCCGCCGGCGCAAAAGGCGTATTTGCCGTCTGTATGAGGCCCCGCACCGGTGAACAGGACAACGCCGATTTTTGTGTCTTCGCGGGCATCAGTAAAGGCATCGCACAGTTCCTGCACGGTTTTGGGACGGAAAGCGTTCCGTTTGTGGGGTCGATTGATGCTAATTTTGGCGGTGCCGCCACTTTTGTGATAGAGAATGTCTTCGTAGGTTTTGGCGGTTTGCCATTCAATTTGCATAATCAATCAATTTGAGATTTGAGATTGAGCTGAGTCAATCAAGGCAGCGACAAGTCGCTTTTAGATTTTAGAGGCATTCGGTTCAATGGGATACAAGGGTCGATCGACTCTTGCCAAAAAAATACAGCGGGACTTAGGGAGAAACCAGGTTTTCGAGCAACATACGCCGTGCAGCACTCTTGGTAGGGGTTAAACAGCCCGGTTTTTGAGGGTAAGAGCGCGCAAGTTCCATCTCAATTGGAAACAGCGTCAAATCCTCGAAATCCTCTCTCACTACTTTTACTGCCCAAAAATTTATTTGCGGAGTAAAATATTCAGCAAGTGCTTTGCTGCTTTGCCAAATACCGGATCGCGGGACTCGAATTCGCTGGGATCGAGTAAAGCTTGAACTTCGGCAAAAGCTTCTGAGTCGAGGGTTCCTTCTTTAGTAAATAAAGTGTCTATGACTGCAATGTGTCTGGAGTCGAGGCCGAGCCGATTTGCGATCGACTGTAAGTACATTTGCTCCCGCATATCGATGTGTCCGTCTGCCGCTGACATTTCGTAGCCGGAACCGATAAGCAACAGTTTTTCTGATTCTGAGAACAAAGCTGTCAGGGTTAGCAATTCCGTGGGGTTGAAGTAAACCTGCTGTTTGGAGATTCCTTTGACAAGGCGCTGAATTAGTTCTACCCGATCGCGGTCGCCGCTGGCAAAGGCTTTGAGAGTCTTTTGCAGCCGTTCTTCTTCTTCAACTGCGATCGTCCTGTCAATAATCATCACTCCGCGCAGGATGGAAATTAGAGCCGTCAGAAACACTACCAAAGGAGTGATATCTTGTTCGCGCAGCTTTTGCCGGCTAATGCGGCACAACAGCTCAACAATTTCAGTGGAGATCGTGGTGGTGTCCATAATTAAAAATGACTTTCTATTAAGCTGTAATGTAACTTTGCTTTCTCGATCTTAAGTTTTTCTGTTACGTAGGTATGACGTGAATTCTAAAACTGAGCCATTGTCTATTAGTGATACTACTTATTTTATTCACAAACGCTGGATGACTAGGGCTGTGGAATTGGCGCAAGCGGCGGGTGATGCTGGTGAAGTACCCGTTGGTGCTGCCATTGTTGACGGTACTGGCAAATTGATTGCCGAAGCGCAAAATCGGCGAGAGCGAGATTGCGATCCGACTGCTCACGCTGAAATCTTGGCTTTGCGGGCTGCCGGCAAAGTTTTGCAAGACTGGCATCTCAACCAATGCACGCTCTACGTAACGCTGGAACCTTGCCCGATGTGCGCGGGTGCGATCGTCCAAGCTCGGATTGGTTTGCTGGTATACGGAGCAGATGACCCGAAAACGGGCACGATTCGGACTGCGGCTAATATTCCAGATAGCGCGCATTCGTGTCACCGCTTAGAGGTGCTCGGCGGTATTATGGAGTCTGTTTGCCGCGATCAGTTGCTTTCGTGGTTTGAAGGGCGGCGGAAAAATTAACAGGTAAAATTTTTTACTCTCTTCTCTGGGCGATGTTTAATCGAACTTGACCCTTTAGCTGAAATAATAGATCCGTAATTGCCCGCTCAAGCTTTCCAGGCGGCCGACTACTCTGTATTAGTGCTGTCCGGTTGGCTGAGGTTTTACCTGTTAGAGATTATCTCTTGCGGGCGCGATCGCTCGATCGGCACAAGGCCAATAGCAAAACTGTCCCGATCCAAAAACTAAAGATTTGTCCAACAACTTACTTTAGACTTTAGATCTCGAGAAAGCAGCTTAATTGCTATGCCCCACACCGCCACGATCGCCGTTGAGTCCAGTAAATCATCTCTAGTGAAGCCAATGCCTGCCAAGGTAGCATCTAATACCTCTCGCGTTTCTCCTTGGTTAACCTCCTTGCTCTATCCGCTAGGTCACTATGTTGTCCTACCGTTTCATTTTGGCAAGATTGAGATAACCGGACAGGAGCACTTGCCGAAAGACGGGCCTGTCATCTTAGCCCCTACGCACCGCTCGCGGTGGGATGCCCTGATGATGCCTTATTCAACTGGACAGAAGGTGACTGGACGGGATTTGCGGTTTATGGTAACTGCTGATGAAGTCAAAGGAGTGCAAGGTTGGTTCATCAGACATTTGGGGGGGTTTGCTGTGGATCTCAAGCATCCGGCAATTGGCAGTCTCCGTTATGGGGTGGAACTACTCCTCGATAAGGAAATGTTGGTGATTTTTCCCGAAGGCGGCATTTTTCAGGATGGCGAAGTTCATCCTATTAAGCCGGGATTGGCGCGTTTGGCAATGCAAGCAGAGTTGAGCAAACCGGGTTTGGGCGTGAAAATTGTACCGATGAGTATCCGCTATCGCCCGCGCATTCCTCAATGGGGTGCTCAGGTAAAAATTGCGATCGGTTCTCCGATTTCCGTGGCGGATTATGCCAATGGTGGCGGTGGTAAAAAAGAAGCACGATTGTTGACAGCCGAGCTCGAAATGGCTCTTAAAAAGCTTGATGAAAGTTGAGAAGAAGGAAGAAGGAAGGGGGAAGAAGGAAGAAGGAATTATGATATAATGTTTTTGGGTGCTGTCGAGAGCTGCACCACTTATTTGGCTGCTTTGTTATGTCTGTATTAAGTGTGAGCATTAATGGGTTGTGCTTTGAACTTTAAGCCTGGTCAAATTGTCAGTTTAGAATGTGGAGATGCGTGCCTGCATTCCGAGGTAATCCAAGTGGTTGAGGCACGTCAAGTTTGTTGGGTGCGCCCTTTGATGTTAGTTGTATCGGCGTCGGGGAAGGATTTATCGGCGCCATGGGCGGAAGAATACACTTTATCCGATTTGCGAGATGGTGCTGATTTGCTGTGGCCGCGGAGTTTGTTTCGGGCGGCTTTAGATACAGAGGTAATTTCGCTGTTGACTCAGTTGCAGTCTCTGGACTCTGAGAAAAAGGATCGTGCGATCGCATCTCGGCAACTTAGAGATTTTGTCGATCGAGTTTGGGAAGCTTTTCCGAGTGCTTTTCATTAATCACATATCTGGCGTTTTGTCTATTAATCCGCCAGGGGTTGAAAACCCCTGTCTAATAGCTAAAGTGCTGCTATGAGGACTGATACTTTCTTGATTCTTCAGTCCGCGCAGGCGGACTTCGTTTCTCTAGAAGCGATTTCAATCGCCGACTTTTCACCGAATTTTCTACTAAAATACAGCGTGTGAAAGCTCTGCAGGATTGAGATTATTGTGAATAACTTTACCATCGCGGAACCAGACAACGCGGCGAGTTTGGCGGGCCACTTCCGGTTCGTGCGTTACCATAACAACAGTCATGCCACTTTCGTTAAATTCTGTAAAAATATCCATTACTTCTTGAGTAGTTTTTGTATCCAATGCACCTGTAGGTTCATCAGCCAGCAGCAACACGGGACGGTTGACAATAGCCCTGGCGATGGCTACCCGCTGCTGCTGTCCTCCTGATAGTTGATTCGGTCTGTTTTGCAGCCGACTTTCCAGACCAACTTTTGTTAAAGCATCTACTCCCCGTTCGCGTCTTTCTGCGGCGGGGATGCCGGCATAAACCATCGGTAACATGACATTTTCTAATGCTGTCAATTGAGGCAACAGGTGAAATTGTTGGAAGACAAAACCTAATTTTAAATTGCGAATTCCCGCTAATTCTTCTTCCGGCATTTGGGCGACATCTACGCCGTCTAAGTAGTAACTGCCGCTCGTAGGTCGATCGAGACAACCGATAATATTCATAGCTGTAGATTTGCCGGAACCCGATGCGCCCATAATCGAGCAATATTCTCCTTGTCTTACCGTCAAGCTGACGCCGTTTAAGGCGCGAACTTCCAGGTCGCCAATCCCGTAAACTTTTGTTACATCTTCCAGACCGACAACAACGGGCTTTGAGAGGACTTTCGGGTCGAGGTCTTGGTATGTATCGGTTTGTAGTTCAGGCATTTTTTTTCTGTGCGATCGACACAACTAACTACTAACTTAACACTTCTTATCGGTTTTGGCGGCGGTCGTGGCGATCGTTTGGACGCTAATTGACGAGATATAAAAAAACTAAATCTTTAAGGACGTGTTTGTGAGTTGTTTGATGAGAGTCATCTGATGTTCTAGCACTAGATAGTTATCTATTTTGCTTTTTCCAGGGCGGGTCAAGCCTTGATTATTGTGGGCATAAATTAGGTTGAGGATATGCTCTTTTGCTTCCTCGGAGAGTTGAAAGTTGATAATGCTGTGGGGAGTGTGGCCGTCGCCAAAAATTCAACTATTTCTGCATAAGCTTGGGGGATATTAGTAGCTACAGTCATATTTTATTTCTGCTTTTTGTGTTTCTCTCACAGCTTCTCTAATTGGGTCAACTTTTTCTGGGCAAACTGGCGAACTTTTTCATCGGGATCGTGGGAAAATCGATCGCGCAGTATTTCTAAAGTTTTTGGGCGACCGGGGTATTGCTTGATCATGATTTCAAGTGCTGTTTGTCTGGGATTCTCTTGGAATTTGGATTTGCGTTCAAAAGGATGATTGATAGCAATATCGCCCAACCATTCAAATATTCCTGGTTCATCTTTCCAGCCCAGCGCTAATTCTTGGACTGCTGCACGTCGCACATCCCAATTATCATCAGATTGAGCCAGTTGTTTGAGGATAGGTAAGGTTTCCGGGTCATTTTTCCACCCCCCAGCTAATTCTTGGACTGCTGTACGTCGCACAGCCGAATCATCATCAAATTGAGCCAGTTGTTTGAGGATAGGTAAGGTTTCTGGGTCATCTTTCCACCCCCGTGCTAATTCTGGGACTGCTGCTTGCCGCACAGCCCAATGATTATCAGATTGAGATCTTTGTTTGAGGATAGGTAAGGTTTCCGGGTCATCTTTCCACCCCCGTGCTAATTCTGGGACTGCTGCACATCGCACATACCAATTATCATCACCTTGAGCCAGTTGTTTGAGGATAGATAAGGTTTCCGGGTCATCTTTCCACCCCCATGCTAATTCTTGAACTGCTGTATATTGCCCCCAAAAAGTATCATCAGATTGAACCAGTTGTTTGAGCCAAGGTAAGGTTCCAGGGTCATCCTTCCACCCCCGTACTAATTCTTGGACTGCTGCATATTGCCCACCAAAATTAGCATCAGATTGAGCCATTTCTTTGAGCCAAGGTAAGGTTTCCGGGTCATCCTTCCATCCCCGTGCTAATTCTTTGACTGCTGCATATGGCACATCCGAATCATCATCAGATTGACCAATTTGTTTGAGGATAGATAAGGTTTCCGGGTCATCTTTCCACCCCCATGCTAATTGTTCGACTGCTGCATATCGCACATCCGAATTATCATCAGATTGAGCAAGTTGTTTGATCAAAGGTAAGGTTTTTGGGTCATTTTTACACCCTCGTGCTAATCCTTTGACTGCTGCTTGTCGCACATCTGAATCCTCATCAAATTTAGCCACTTGTTTGAGCCAAGGTAAGGTTTTTGGGTCATCTTTCCAAGTGTAGGCGATCGCACTTACTGCTTGAGTGCGAATTTTCTCCACTAGACGTGCCTTTTCTCCATAAGCCTCATAATAGTAATTGAGGTCATACTTGGTTAACTCTTTTAAGCGTTCAAGCAATTGACTCTCAACCGCAGCAATCTCTTTTCTCTCCCTTACCTCCTCCAAACACTTCGCTGCCAAAAACAGATTGCTGAAGTTTTTGGCTGCCCCATCCTCTTCAATCAAAAACTCAATCAATTTCCCTGTAAACTTTCCAGCAATCAATCCCGCAATCAAGCACAAAACTTCCTGCCAAGATTCATCATCCCAGTGTTCGCCAAAAACTTCACTTTTCAACTCCTCCAGTGAAATTTCCTGTGTCTTCTGAAACCTTTCCACCACCTCCGACGCACAGAAATATTCCAAAAAAGTTCGATGCACAAACCCATAAGTATCCGCACCCAAATAACATAAAATAAAGTTGCGAGTTCGCAGTTGGTTAATTATCAACTTTGCCCGCTCTTTCGGTCGATCGAAATCTTTATTCTTCAGATATGCTGTCAGGGTATTATCCAAATCTTCCGCACTAATAATATTGCCAGCCAACCCTTCAGGTGCTGCTTGCATTTTGTAAGCGACTCGCCGCAGCATTTCTTGCTTATCTTTAGCGTCAATAGTTTTGGGATCGAGCCTGCTATCCTCTACTAAAGACCTTTCCACATCCCATTGATACAGCAATACCCGCGAAGCTTGATTGTAAAGTTCCGCCCTGTCTCTCGGCAATTCTTGCCCGCGATTTAAAATCGCCATAATCGTCAACAATAACGGATTACCCGCTAAATCTCGAATCGTGGATGAATACGCTAATGCTCTTTTCATGCGCTCACTAATCCGCGCTTTTTCCCCAGCATCAGTAAAAGTTAATTCGTGCCACCGGCGAACAAAATCCTGAATTTGTTCCGCGTTCAAATCTTGCAGAATAAAGTGATGAAACCCTGCATCTTGCAACCGTTGAGGTTTGTAACCAATAATCCGAGACGTGACAATCACTCGCACGCGCGGATACTCATTGGTAAACCGATGAATCGCGGTAATTACATCTTCTCGTTTCCCGGGATCGAAAATTTCATCTAACCCGTCGAACATCACCACAGCGTCGCCTGCTTTAAGCTGTTCCTGCAATTGATGCTGATTCAAGTGACAAATTGAACCGGGACTTTGATGGAAAAATTCGAGGAAATTCTTGCAATGTCCTGATTCCCCGCTGCGAATGTAAGTCCGCAATTCTATTAGCAGCGGAATCGGCTGAGATGTTACGCTATTTAAGGGCGATCGCGCCCAGTTTAATGCTAAATATTGTAACAGAGTAGATTTGCCAGAACCCGGATCGCCTAAAATAACAATGTAGGGATACTTTTGCTTGTCATTGATAACATCTAACACCGATACGATCGGCTGAGAAAAATAACCGCGCCGATATTTCTCTAAATTTTCTAGATCGATCGCGTCTAATTGATTGCTGTCTTGCAGCCGCCGTTGATGTTCTTTAGGAATTTCGTAAGCTTGGGGCAGAAATGATTCGTAAATCGATCGCACATCTTGGAAAATAAAGATTTGCCAAACCTTCAGCTTTTCCCGATAATCGTAGGTATTGGGATCGACGCTGCTTAAATTGAGATTGCTGTAACGCTCGCACAGAGCTTCTTGATATTGCCTCAAGTCAAATTCTGGGATAATCCCCGCCGTTTCTTGAGTATTTTTCTGAATGCTATCCAGATTTTGAGCATTCAAGATATCGCGCAAGTCTTTTGAGTCAAAGAGAATTTCTTGAACTTCTGCCAGATACTGAGTGGCGATGGTTTGCCACTTAAATCTTGCTGGTAAAGGAGTTAAATTTAGTTGAGTCCAGCTTTGTTCGAGAAGTTCTGCATCGAGAGATTCGCGATCGCTCTCAAAAGCCTTGCCCAAAATTTCCTTAACAGACTTGTTATTGATAAACTGTTTAACATCTTTAATATACAGCTTAATTTGCTCTGCGGGAACTCCGCCAATTTTCAACTGCTGTTCTACCAACTTCAAAAACTTTGTGATCGCTTTACCCGCTGCGACTTTTCGCGGGTCTTTTTCGCCTAATAAGACGTTTTTCAGGGAATCTTTAAAAAAATCTTTAGCAAAATCCTTCGCGCCGTCTTTGACTAAATCTTCTAAGATGGGTTTAACGAGAATGCCTACTGCTTCCGTTGCTCCCCAGACTACCAGCCACTCGATCATAAAGCTAGCCCGATAATTAATTTATGTTTATAATATAGCAATTATCAAGGATTGATGAAATTATCAAAAACTGTAGGGTAATCTCCCGTGATTGCCCCGATAGGTTAGGGTAGTATCAGTTTTCTATCGCTGCGCTGCGATTAGCCCTGATCCCGCCTGATTGTTGCCCCCTACTACCCCTTAAAAATCGGGAAGAGCATCAAAGTTGCGCTTTTTTACAGGGATTTACGGGAGTTCGACTCGGCTATAACGAGCGATCGACAATTAGCTCTTTTATTTGTGGCGGCGGCTAGAAAATAGTTATATTTTTATATGTTTCTGGTCGATCGCTTGTGTTATAATCTAATAATGGAAGTGTGAGTAAATTTAAAATTAAGGTATAATATCCTATTATTTAATAATACCATATCAATCGCCAACAGTAAAGTAGTGGCTCCCCAAAAAAAACAAAAATTTTTTGAGATATCATTAAGAAAAGTAAAGCGTAAAATTGGTAAGTGGGCGATAAGAAGGTACAGACAATTATGACATACGACTACGACTTGTTTGTGATAGGTGCGGGTTCCGGCGGATTGGCGAGTTCCAAGCGAGCAGCATCCTACGGCGCAAAAGTGGCGATCGCCGAAAATGACTTAGTAGGCGGAACCTGCGTAATTCGCGGCTGTGTCCCCAAAAAACTCATGGTGTACGCCTCAACATTTTCGCACCTTTACGAAGATGCGGTGGGCTACGGTTGGAGTCCAGTAGAAAGCAGTTTCGACTGGGAAAAACTCGTCACCACGGTAGACACAGAAGTGCGGCGGCTGAGCAAACTGCATATCAGCTTCCTCGAAAAAGCCGGAGTCGAATTAATCTCAGGATACGCCAAATTTATTGATCCCCACACCGTCGAAGTTGGTGACAAAAAATTTACCGCAGCCAAAATCTTAATTGCAGTCGGCGGAGAAGCGCAAAGAGTCCCAATTGTCGGCATTGAACACGCGATTACCTCTCGCGAAATATTCCTCCTAAAAGAGCAGCCAAAACGGTTGGCAATTTGGGGAGGAGGCTACATCGGCGTCGAATTTGCTTGCATTATGAACGGGTTGGGAAGCCAAGTAACTCAAATCATCCGCCGTGACTTAATTTTGAACGAATTTGACACAGAAATTCGCACCAACGTGCAAGAAGGAATGATTAAGCACGGAATAAACATTTTGACAGAAAGCTCAATCAACCACATTGAGAAAACCCCAGAAGGCTTACAATTAACTCTGTCGGGAACATCCGAAGGAACGCTAATAGTAGACGCGCTGTTGTGCGCTACCGGGCGTCAGCCTAATTTAGACAAATTGGGTTTAGAAAATGCGGGAGTAGAAACAGATAAAGGTGCGATCGCAGTTACCAAAGACAGCCGCACCAGTCAGCCGCACATTTTTGCAGTGGGAGATTGCACCAACCGCATCAATTTAACGCCAATTGCGATCGCCGAAGGACGCGCTTTTGCAGATACTGAATTTGGCCACAATCCCAGAGCAATCAATTACGAAAATGTGCCGTCGGCGGTATTTTCCCAGCCGGAAGCGGGTACAGTCGGCTTAAACGAAGTGCAGGCTAGAGCAAAGTTCCCCGACTCAATTAAGTGCTACACAGCCAAGTTTCGGCCGATGTTTCACGCTTTGACAGGTGCAGACGAGAAAACTTTTGTCAAGTTAATCGTTGAGACTAATACCGATCGAGTTTTAGGCGTGCACATGGTTGGGAAAGACGCGGGCGAGATTATTCAAGGAATGGCGATCGCTGTTAATATGGGAGCTACGAAGAAAGACTTCGACGCGACTATTGGCATTCACCCATCGACTGCTGAAGAGTTTGTGACTCTGCGGTAAAGCGGGCGAAGCAGCCAGGGGTTTAAACCCCTGGCGAAGCAGCCTAAGTTCGCTTAAAATTCAGATATTGCACCATTTTCCAGAACAGGCAGGATGCCTGTTCCACAGAAAAATTAAATTTTATTGTGGGGTGGGCATCCTGCCCGCCCGTGAAGAAACTAATGAGTAATTCAACCAAACAAAACAAAATTTTAGCATTCTATCTCGGTCACCAGCCTGATTCACAAGGTCGGGCGATCGAGGATATTTGGTCGTGGGATTACCAAAAGCTGGAATCCGTGCACAATTACATTCAATGGCTGTTTCCGCTGAGAGAAAAGAGCCGCTTTAATTCCAGTGCTCCTACTTTAAATGATGAGGTGATTCAAGCTTTTAGAACGAGTGAAGAGTTGAGAAATCGCTTAGTCAAATCTCTAAAAGTCATGCTGGCGTTTTACGGGTTGGAATGCCGGGAAGGGGAAAACGCAGAAATAGTAATTTCCAAATCAGACGAATATTTGTCAAGAAAAAGAGAGTGGATTGAACAATTTAATCACAACTACCTGCGGCTGACTAGGATTCTCACAAGTTTGACAAATTTGGGAGTGAAGAATTATGCTTTGGCTCTTTTCAGGTGTTTGGATGAGATATATAATGAAAATAAAGAAAGTATTGGTTTAAAAACTTATACATATTGGAAAAATGCTGTAAATAGTTAAATCGAGCGAAGCCACTCAGCGGGACAGTAACCGAACGCTACGAACACAATAAATAATGGATAAAGCAATTACAGAAAATCACGCTAAGTCGGGCAGAGAAATTTATCAAAGGATTTCCAACAACATTCAAAAAGTGGTAAAAGGGCAATCAGCAGCAATCAGGAAATTGCTGTCAGCTTTTGTGAGTGGCGGGCACGTCCTCCTAGAAGATTATCCCGGTACAGGTAAAACTACCCTAGCTAAAGCCCTAGCCTTATCTGTCGATGTCACCTTTAAACGCATTCAATTTACACCTGACCTTTTGCCATCCGATATCTTGGGCATATCCATGCTCGACCCCAATCAACGCACATTTCATTTCCACGAAGGCCCAATTTTTGCTAATATTATCTTGGCTGACGAAATCAATCGGTCATCACCGCGAACCCAATCCGCCCTCCTAGAAGCAATGGCCGAATCTCAAGTCAGCATTGACGGAAATTTGCACAAACTTAAAGACCCATTTTTTGTCATTGCTACTCAAAATCCAGTAGAATCTCGTGGCACTTATCCGCTGCCTGAAGCCCAAATGGATCGCTTTGCAGTTCAATTTAGTCTAGGATACATCTCGCCCGAAGACGAAGTTAACCTGCTCGGAGATCAAATTAATCAACATCCTATTGATACACTTCAAACCTGCGTTAATTTAGAGGATATAATTAGCTTAAAACAGCAGGTAAAGCAAGTTAGAATTAGTGAAGAATTGAAACGTTACCTCGTAGATATCGTGAATGCAACTCGCTCAGCCGAAGGCGTACAACTAGGGGCGAGTCCCAGAGCTTCCATAGCTTTAATGAAAATTGCTCAAGCATTAGCTTTGTTCGATGGCTATGAGTTTGTTACGCCCGAACATATTCAAGAACAGGCGGTATCAGTCATCGCTCATCGCCTAGTAATGGAACCTCAAGCGCGTTTTTCTGGTAGAATGGCCGCAGGTGTTGTTGAAGAAATTATCAAATCTATTCCTGTACCAGCCTAAAAAATGAAACGTTTTTTCTACGCTATTTTTCGCTTCGGTGCGCGTGTAAATCGATCGCGAAAGAAGCGATTGACCAACAACGGGTTAGCAGTGTTTAGCTGCACGCTTTTAGCGGGAATTTTAGGATTAGATACTAATCAGACTGTAACTTATCAAATTTTTACTTTCCTGTTGTCAATTATAGGAATAGCCATAATTTTTAGTAAGTTTTTTCGCTTCCGCTTCAATGCAGTACGGTTGTTGCCAAAATTTGCAACTGTTGGAGTCACTTTAAAATACCGTATACTCATTCATAACAAAACTAGCCAGAGTCAAAATAACCTGAAATTGTGGGAAAATTTTTCCGACACATACCCAAGCTTTCAAGAATTCATAGAAACACCTGAACCCGGTGAAGAAAAGCGCACTTCATTGGATAAATACTTCGGCTATTATCGTTGGCTGTGGCTGATTTATAGAAAACAATGCGCCACAGCTAAAACCATAGAATTGCCTCCTCTTCCACCCAATAGCAAAACAGAAGTGGTAGGTGA
This sequence comes from Microcoleus sp. S13_C5, assembly GCF_036700845.1. Taxonomy (NCBI): domain Bacteria; kingdom Bacillati; phylum Cyanobacteriota; class Cyanophyceae; order Oscillatoriales; family Microcoleaceae; genus Microcoleus; species Microcoleus sp. S13_C5. Next base: position 5,338 of record NZ_JAUBPR010000076.1, on the reverse strand, counting down.
AATTACGCCATCCTGCAGAGGTGTTGTCCGCCTCAGTGGTCTAACAGTTACTCGGTCTGATCCTTTTGGAATTTGGAATGCTTGTAAAACAAATTCCTTGCCCCAATCTATCTTAATTTTACCCAAACTATATCATTTACCACCAATTCAGCTTCCTGGCTCAAGAAGATATCAATCAGGTGGCGTAACCTTAGCTTCATCCGTAGGAGATTCCGAGGAATTTAGGTCTCTGCGGGATTATCGACCGGGAGATCCCCTACGCAAAATTCACTGGAAAAGTTGGGCAAAAGCAGGTAAGCCAATGGTCAAAGAAGAACAGGATGAATTTTTTGTGAGGCACGCCCTAATTTTGGATACATTTCAAAGTGTAAAATATAGTGAAATTTTAGAAGAGGCAATTTCAATAGCTGCTTCATTATCCTATGAAGTTCAGACTCAAGAATCCTTATTGGATTTGATGTTCGTCGTTCAAGAAGCTTATTGTTTTACCTTTGGTAGAGGGCTGAACTCTACTGATAAAATGCTAGAAATTCTCGCCTCCGTCGGTGCCTGTCAGGATAAAGATTTTGACTCGCTCACCTCAGTTTTGATGGAAAAAATCTCTCTGCTAAGTGGTTGTATTTGTATATTTTTGTGTTGGGACGAACCTCGAAAAAGATTAGTAAATTATCTGAGAAGTCGCGGTATCCATACATTAGTGTTAATTTTAACAGAGCGAGAAGCTCCATTAGATAGCTTAAATTTAGAGTTGATTAAAGATGACTTAACAAGCTGCCATATTTTAAAGCTAGGTCAAATACAAGAGGAGTTAATGAAATTATGAAAATGCCAGTTTTTCTTTTGGGTGTTAGTGTAATTTTTTGGGGGTGGCAGACGGGACTATGGTTTTTTGCTTTGCCAATTGCTCTGATTTTAGAGGCAGCTAACTGGTTGCCTTATCGGTGGGATTTTTCAGCGAGTGATTTTAGGCGCATTGCTAATTTCTGCCTGATTCTTTTGTGCTGTTTGCTGGTTTATCTCCTGGTCGCCAACCGCTCTATTTACTTGATATATAATTTGTTGCAGTGGCTTCCTGGTGTATTTTTTCCACTGGTAGCTGCTCAGGTATATTCTGTCCAGCAAAGTCTGGATATACGCCTAATGTTTTTGTGGCTAAACAAAGCCACAAAAAAAGCACTACTTAACCCCTTGATGGTGAATCTAAATTATCCATATTTTATCTGTTGTCTGCTATCCGCTAGTACGGCGAACAGTAGAGATATCTCTTTTTATGCTGGGATATTTGCTTTAACCGCTATTGCTTTGTGGTCTGTGAGACCGAAAAATGTTTCATCTATTCTCTGGCTTGGTCTGATGTTAATTGCTGGCAGTATAGGATTTATAGGACAGATGGGCCTGCACCAACTTCACCTGGCCGTAGAACAGCAAGCAATCTCATGGCTTAGTAATGGGGATTCTCAAGAAACAGATTTTTTGAAAAAACAAACGAACATCGGGTCAGTGGGATTATTAAAACAGTCAAATGAAATTATTTTTAGAGTTGCTGCTGAAGCTAAACAGACTCCTCCCCGACTGCTAAGAGAAGCCACTTATAATCGCTACAACTCTTCACTTTGGCTCGCCTTAAATCCTAACTTTGTTCCCGTACAACCAAAGATTAATGGCACAACTTGGGATTTAGGCGACCCACTACCGAATCCATCAACGATTACTATTTCGGCTACACTCCCAGGCAACCAAGGTTTATTAAAGCTGCCAGATGGAACTTTTAAAATTGACGCATTGCCTGTCACTCAGATGGAAAAAAATAAATATGGCACAATTAAAGTGGTGGGAAAAGTTGATATGCTGGCTTATCGAAGCTACTTTAATAATAATTATTCTGTAGATAGCCCTCCTACAGAAGACGACCTGCAAATACCAAAATCAGAAATGGCGGCACTGAATAAAATCCTCAGTCAAATGGATACTCAAGGAAAGTCGCCACCAGAAATATTAGATAAAATAGACTCCTTTTTCCAAAAAAAATTCGTTTATTCACTGAAGCTTAGGGGCAAAGATAATGATGCTACGCCTTTATCAACATTTTTACTGCACACTCGCTCTGGACATTGTGAATATTTTGCTACCGCTGCGACACTTCTCCTAAGAAAACTCGGTATTCCAGCCCGTTATGCTGTTGGATATTCTGTTCACGAATTTAGTTCTTTGGAGAACCAATATATTGTAAGAAGTCGCCATGCTCATGCCTGGACTTTGGCTTATATTGCGGGAAAATGGCAAGCTTTTGATCCTACGCCTTCTGATTGGGAAAGCATGGAGGATGCTGCGGCTCCCCGAGGGGCATTTATCTCTGATTTATGGTCGCTATTGAGTTACAAAATTTTGCTGGGGCTGCGATATTTATCAGGTAGCAATGGATTGAAGTATGGGGGACTCATCCTCCTGGCAGCATTAATATTTTTTCGGATTCGTAATCCTAATTTTAAGAAAGCTGTACGCATTTTATCTAACAAACAAAGATGGCTAAAGGCTATTTATAACAAAGATTCGTTGAGTTCTAAATCGGAATTTTATTTAATCGAACAGGCGTTAAATGAGTCTGGATTGATTCGCCCTCCTTCCGAGTCTTTAAAAACTTGGATCGAGAGGTTAAAAAAAGAAAAACCGGAATTATATTGTCTCGAAGAGTTAGCAGTGCTGCTCGATATTCATTATTGCGATCGCTTCGATCCAAAAGGAATTCAAGACGCACAAAAAGCTGAATTTAAATTGGCAATTAAATCCTGGATCGAGCAATATCGCAGGCAGGCGATCGCCTCAAACTCTCAGGTTAATAAAAGCGGTAAGTCTACTATAGCTTTTCTCAGGTAAATGATGTACAGATTTAGATTTTAAATGGGGGAATTGATGAGTTTTTAATTGATTCGTAAATCCCCCAATTATTCAATCTAAACTTGTACCTCCCTTAATTGAGAACCGCTATATATACCTTTTCTAAATCACTTGTACAAGACCGTCGGTTATTAGACAAGTCACAATTGCTTTATGCCTACTTAAAAGAGCAGCCTTATCAGGGTACTTATACAATTAATCTACCCTTCGACCAAGGCATTGGTCGAACAGCAAGAGTGGAAACTAGCTCATCATCCACTTGTGTGTACGCGGTAGCCTTAAAAAGGGGACGAAAGAGAAGATTCTTGTCCCCCCGCAACGATTGGGGGAGCGCCAGGGCGATCGAGTCTTAATCGCTAGACAGAAGACTCGCACTACATTTGAGGTTCAGTTGACACCAATGGGCATTGTCATCTCCCTACCCGCTGAGCAAATTTTTACTGGTTTTACTTGTTACTAGGCGCTTAGCGAAAGTAACGCTTCTGGGGCGAGTCAGAGCGTCCATTTTCTCAACCCAGGCTCGGACTCTGGATTTGGGTTTCCAGGCTTTACACCTTGGAACCCGTTAATTACAGGAAAAATCAGGACACGGCAGTGCAGTTTCCCTACCTGCCACCTCGTCGAAAAAAAATTTCGACTCCTTTGAACCTTTTTTGCGATCGTCCTGTCTAAACACTTCAGATAACGAACTGGTGGGGGAGACTTCACAGGTGTTAGCTGTGTCAGCCAATGTTTTAATCGATGACTGTTCCGACTCGGACTTAGTTGCTCAATGTTTAAAGGGCGATCGGACTTGCTTTCGCTACCTTTACCAACGCTACCAACACAAAGTCAGGTCAACCCTTTACCAACTCTGCGGCCCCTCACTTCTTGACGATTTAGCGCAAGAAGTATTCCTGCGAGTCTGGAAAGGATTGCCCAAACTCAAGCACCAAGAAAACTTTTCTACTTGGCTTTATCGAATCACTTGGAATGTGGCTTCCGACCAAAGACAAGCATTTGCTAAACAGCATTCTTTTGACTCCGAACTCAAAAATCAAGAAGTAATGGATCGGGTTATTCTCAAAGATAACACATCAGACTTGATGCAGTTACACTATCAAGATTTAGTGCAGCGGGGACTGGAGCAATTGAGCTTTGAACACCGCAGCGTTTTGGTGCTGCACGACTTAGAAGACATCCCGCAAAAAGAAGTAGCCCAAATTTTGGGACTGCCTGCGGGAACCGTTAAATCTCGCGTGTTTTATGCCCGAAATGCTGTGCGGCAATTTTTGCAAAAAGAAGGTGTCAGCGAGCTATGAATAACCCAAGCAGCGACCAAGACTTAGTTAATTTCTTGAAGCAACATCGCCCAAATATTCCTCAACCTGTACCAGATTTAGAGCAAAAAATTCTAGCAGCAATCGAAAGTAATCAGGCGAGTGTTTTCCATGAAACCCACCGCAAAAAAACGCGATTAAGTGCCTCAGATAAGTCTGATGACAGGTTGAAAATATCCTCTCTTTCTAAATGGGCTGTATCGTCTGCGATTGCTGCTAGCCTGCTAGTTTTTTGGTCTGGCTACCGTCCGTTTCAGACTGCACAATTGCCAGATAAGGAAACAGCTCAGTTAGAAGCCTTTTTAGTTACTAACTGGGAGGGTGTACTCCAAGATTCTCCCCCAGAAAGTATGACCGATCGCTCGCAAACAGGCTGGTTGACTTTCAGCCCTGGTGCTGACAGTCAACCGCCAACAAATAAGTAATATCAAAGAGGTAATTTTCATGTCAATTCGTCGTATTTCTGCCCTAGCCGTTTTAATGCTCACTCTCGGCAGCACAGCCGCAGCAATAGCAGTTCCCAATCCCATAGAACCGGAAACAATTGCACAAAACCAGCGTCCCAATCGACCAGGTGGCAGGGAAGGTGGGATGTTCGAGAAACTTAATTTAAGCGCAGACCAAAAGCAGCAAATGCAGGCAGTGCGCGATCGCTACAAAGACCAAGTTTCCCAGCGGATGCAAGCAGTCCGCCAAGCGAGACAAGAATTGGAAACGATGATGTCCGGCACGGCAAATGCCAGCGAAATACGCGAAAAACACCGTCAAATAATCGGATTGAGGCAGCAGTTGGAAGAGGTGCAATTTGAAAGTACACTCGCAATGCGAGAAGTGCTCACGGCCGAACAGCGCAGCCAATTAGCTCAACTGATGCAGCAGCGCCGACAAACTGCTAAAAACCGGATGCAAAACGGTCAAAAAGCACAGTAATTGACGAGTAGTTTAGAGTGAATCGCAGAGTGCGTAAGCACCCTGCGATTCATTGTAAGCACGTATAAATCCAATAAAGACAGGCAGCGCATAAACCCAGATTTTATGTAATATATCCCAATACGGTTTACTTAAGGTCGAACAAGTGATAAACTATATATGATATACAAAAAGTAAATCAAGTATAGTGCCGT
>NZ_JAUBPR010000242.1:0-3021 GCF_036700845.1 Microcoleus sp. S13_C5 | reverse complement strand
ATTTTGAACTTCTATATTTTTCACTCCGTTTAAGTTAGTTATATTATACCTCATCTTTCTAAGAAATGCTATATCTCTTTGATAAAGCATTTAATAGTTTAGAACTGATTGGTCAGAACAATCAGCAATTGATAGATGAACTTAATAACATGATGCAGAACAGTCAGCATGAGTACACTTGTGTAAAAGCTGCTGAGTGTTTGGGGAAAATCGTTCCCGGTAATGAGCAGGCGATCGCGAGGTTAGTCGCTCTGATAGAACAAAGTGCTGATAAATTTATTCCTATTCAAGCGGCTTCGAGTTTAACGGAAATTGCCCCCGATCATCCTCAAGCTCCCATAATTATTGAACCTAGCATTTTTGATGTAGTTCGGCAATTACTCGAATGGCTGATTGAAGAAAAAAAATCTAATAAAGACGAATTAAAACGTAGATGGGCTGCAGAAACATTTAATCATATTGTATCTAAATCTCCGCAAGCTGTTAAGGCGCTTATTTATATGATTGAAAATATTCCTGATGAAAATATTATTCGGGATGCTGTCAGGCTTTTAGGAGCATTTGGTCTTAACGATAGGGAAGCGATCGCGTTACTGATTGAGTTGAGTTACCACAGCAATTTTGTAATTAGTATGTCTGCAATTGGATACTTGGGGGGTGCTAACGAAATTCAGGTAGAAGTAATTAAAGTGTTAATTAACATGATTTATTACGCTCCCGATATCCGTATTTATGCAGCTTCTAGTTTGGGAAAAATCCTTAAAAGATATCCGCTATCATCAGCAGTTTCAACTTTGAAAAAGTATATGCAAAGTCATATATATACAGATCGAGATTTCGATACTTATTGTAAGTTATACGAGGTTCTTTCGCAATGCACTCAAACTATGCCTTTCCCAGACTATTATGAAGCTTGGCACAGTTAAGCAACTAATTAATTATTGTTGACTGCAGTGATGTAATGTCTCAATTTAGTGAAATTATATTAACATAGTAAATGTCCGATCGCCCTCCAATCATTTATAACAAATATGAGCCTTAACCATAAACTTAAGAACATACTGATGCAACTTCGATCGCACTTCGAGCAACTCTACGGCGATCGGCTCACACAAATGGTGCTCTACGGTTCCCAAGCCAGAGGCGATGCACGCCCCGACTCTGACATTGATATTTTAGTCGTCCTCAAAGGGCAAGTAAACCCAGGCGAAGAAATTAAAAGAACCAGCCACATTCGAGCCGATTTGTCGCTCCAAAATGATGAAGTCATTAGCTGTCTGTTTATGGACGAACAGCGATTTATACATTACAACGGGCCTTTATTGAGGAACATTCGTAATGAGGGAATAGCTTTATGAAACCAGAACAATTAGACTTACTCCTGAAAGCTCGTCAAAGTATATAGGCGGCAAAGCTCTTACTAAATAATGGTTTCCCAGACTATGCAGCATCCCGCGCTTATTACGCCATGTTTTACATTGCTGAGGCATTTTTAGAGGGCGAAGGAATGTCATTTTCCAGTCATGCCGCAGTAATTGGAGCTTTCGGCCGAGAATTTGCCCGCACAGGAAGAGTTCCTGCTGAGTTTCACCGATTCTTAATCGATGCTCAAGACTTGCGAAATAGTGGGGATTACGGGGGACTTGATACTGTCACTGTCGAGCAAGCTGCGGAGCAAATTAACTGCGGCGAGCAATTTCTAGAATTAGCCCAAAATGCGATCGGCACTTTACCGCCGCCCTAAATACGCGCGATTCCCTACGGGATAGCTACGCTTGACGCCCTTTCATCTCCTTTAGCTTCCTCCACTATCAAAGCAAAACCTTGTACATTCTGCATCACAAAAGATTCACCTACTTTGACCAAATCGCCACCGCAAGTAACAGGCATTCTCTCATTATAAGCTTTCAGTGCTAATTTATAATCAGTTTCTTTGAGTTCAACATAGATTTTCCGCAGCTTGTTCACCACAAACCCCATCATCGCAACCTTACCAATTTTCTCCCCTTCTTCCCGATCGACTTTCACAACAAATCCTTGAATCGCAGTATTGTTTAAACAAGTAATTAAATCGCTTAATATCTCTAATTGAGAACGATTGTCTGACACTTCTAACTTCTTTATAGTGTCACCCATAACTACACCATAATCATCAAAATCCTGGCTAATAGGTTGCTTGATTTCAAATAATTCGCCCCCATCGCTATTCTTGTGCCAAATCCAGGCTCTTCCATAGAACAAGCCTTCATTATGCCAGCCGTTTGTCTGCAAGTATTCTCCCAGAATTTGTGGCTCTATAGTCTTGAGAATTGTGTTGTCTCGCACAGTTACTTTCATGGTAAACCCCGTTGGCTAATGCGCTGCATCATCGATTCGAGAGCTTCTACGGTAAACAGATTGCTGCGGGGCAACTCAACGGTTACACTGGTGGTATTTTGAGTTGCAGGCATCCCCAGCAGCGATACCCAGTAGGCACAATACCTCGTACACATTTCCTGTTCTGATTGTTGTATCCACTCTCCTATATTTTCCGGGACTAAAACTACAACTAAAAGGCGAGGAACAAAGGAGTCGATTCTCAAATCGTTGTAGTTTTTGAGACTCAGAGGATATCGGATACAGTCGCCATCGAGTAGAGCCCTTGATGTACATTTTAACTGTAAGTTAAGTTCTGGACAGTTGGCAGGCCCCTCAATACCTACTGCTGTCAGGTGCAAGTCAATGCTATTATCATCTGACTCTGGCTGATCCACTCTCACGCCAGCCACTGCTGCTACAGCGCGCACGTAAGCTTTGCTAAATAGTTCTTTTCGCTGATTCAGTTCCATTTAAACACAATTCCCAGAAAGGGGCAGGCACGGGCATATTGGTGTCAACTTAATGCCAAACATAGTACCAGTCTTTTGTTGCTCCGATAGGCTTTCGATCCCCCCTAGCCCCCCTTAACAAGCAGGGTGGATTAATTGTCCCCAAGTAAATTATAATAGTCGAGCGCGATCGGATGATCGTCCGATCGCGCTC
>NZ_JAUBPR010000075.1:0-33484 GCF_036700845.1 Microcoleus sp. S13_C5 | reverse complement strand
CTTCTTTGAACACAACTTGATATTTTTTATTATATCATATTAGTTGTTTGTGTAATTAATTTTGTTTGACTACTTAAACGCGCGAGGTAGGATTAAGCCACAGCAGAATTGTCCGTTTTAATTCATTTAATTCTCGATACACTTCTTGTTTGACCCACTGCCCGATCGCGTCGAATGGCGTAAAAATTTGACCCACAGGCCAGCTAACATCTTGCCCCAAGGGCGTTTGATGGTTGCCAGTCAGAGTCTGAACTGTAATCATGTCGGGAAATCGTGCTTTTAGCAGTTTGGTCAACAGCAGGGTTTGGTCGATGTTGTCGCCGTTAAATTTGACTAAAAGATTGCGCCGAATTTGATAGGTATCTTGGACGAGGCGATTAGTCTCTTGCGGGGAAGGGGTAAACTCGACGTTAAAGACGGGGGAAATTTGCTCGACGATCGGGATTGCTTCGGATGCCGCATAATTGTTGAAAGAAATCAGAATATTGCCTGCCCTTTCTACGTCAAATACAGAACCGATCAGCAAGTGCAGTTTGCATCCCATACTGTGCCCCATGCCGTAAACGGGGAGATAGGAAGATTTGAGCAATTTAGTGGCGCGTAGGCGATCGAGGGCATTTTCAAATTTGTTGAGGACATCGCGGGCGATCGCAATATGATCCAAAGTATTGACAAACGGCGTTGCTACTACAACATATCCTTGATTCCCCAAAGCCTCTAACAGCCAGCGATAGGTGAGTTGCGGTGCTGTCGCCACAAATGCACCGCCTAGAAAATGTACGATCGCGATCGGTCTTGAAGGAATTAATACCCAATTGCCAGAAATTTCTTGCCAGTCCATAAATTCAATCTAATTCAAAGTAAAAAGGCGATCGCCCTCTGAAGGTAGAAGGCAGAATGTTTGATAAATTTTTGCTTTTATTTTCTGCAGCAAAAAGGGGTTTGCTACCCATTTTTTAATTCCAAAAACTTTCTTTTTTACTTATACATTATTTATTCTAACTGTTGTAGGGGCAAATAGCACGGCTGGCGATCGCTGCTATTTTCGCCCTGTATAGGGTTAAAGCTGGCGGTCCAATAAATCAACGCTGACATCGGCTGGCGACTTTCAAAAATTTTTATATTGTCTCCCACCGCACGGCTACAAGCGCTTGTAATTAGTATTGCGGGTAATTGCTCCGACATAATATTAACAGTCAAATACGGCTCAAAACCCCAATATCGCGTATTAATTAGCCCCTGGGCGATCGGCTTCGTCGATTCGGATTTATTGACAGTACCTAATTTCTCGACTAAACCCGCATATAGCAGTTCTCTATAAAATGAGGTATGCCCTATGCCCTATATCCGAGAGCACCTGATGTTACTGAGAAAGGCTATACAAATATAACATCCTTTAAGACAGTCCCCCGATTTCAGACGATCGCTGGGGGTTTAATTGTGGCGAATGACTGATACCTTCTGCGGTTTGATGACTCAACTTTTCGTGAGTCTTCATCCATTTCCACTTGTGCACAGTAGCTTGAGGATTGAGCACTGTGGTAGCGACGCCGTAAACAATAGTAGGCAAAACCTCCCGATTTAACCAACTTTGTCCCAGCTTTCTCATGTAGTGCAGTGCCAAAACTTCTCGAAATTTGTTAAGCCTTTGCAAAAGTGGCAAATTCTTAAAACATAATTGTTCGTACTCCTGGAGTGATAACTCTTTTTCTCCCCGCAAGCGTCGCAATTGGTTTTCCTTGACACAATCAGAAGCTATGCGCTTCTTCAGCCAGTGCTTATCCGTGAGAGAGTTTCCTCTAATTCGATAATTTCCCAAAGGTTCTGTCGCCGCTAGCAAGCCGTACTTTTGAGCAAGTTTGGTAAATAACTCTGTATCTTCTCCTACCTCCCAATCTTCTGCAAACCCGCCTTCTTTGAGAAGAATGGAGCGATCGACTACAACAGAAGACGGGAAAACCCAAGGACTTTCGCCTGTCTCCTTAATCGCCTGCATTTCTGCTTTAGTTGTAGGATAGGTGGGAATATAACTCAACTTCTTACCATGCTTGTCTAAATATCGCAAAGCGTGAGCCACAGCTTTGACTTCGGGATTGTCTGCGAGCATCTTCAAACAAACTTCTAACTTATTGGATTCCCAGGTATCGTCGCTGTCGATAAACGCTACATACTCGCCTGTGGCGCGATATATCATTAAATTTCTCGACTTAGAAACCCCGTAATTTTGGGGATTCCTGAAGTATTGAATTCTCGAATCTTGCTCGACCAGCTTAGCAGCAACTTTGTCAGTAGCGTCAGTAGAGCAGTCATCAACAATTAAAATTTCTAGATTCTTGTGGGTGCCCTTGAGTACGGAGGCAACTGTCTCGGCCAGAGTGTCGGCAGCATTGAATGCAGGAATGATTACGCTGACTTTTTGGCTGTTCATAACTTGCATTAGGTGTGGTTTGGTAGTTGTTCGCCGAAGTATAGTCTCTCTGCAGACACTCTAACTTATTTACATGCAAGTACCTGTAGCCCGGAAACTTGCCTACATACTGCCAATATAACAGGCTTACCGAGATCAGTGTTATCTACCATAAGGAGGGAACAGCCGTTAGCCGCCGGAGTGCAGACTATTATTTGGGGGGCAATTTGTCTGATACAAAGGCGACGGCTGCTAGGGATTGAGGGTTTTTTCCGGGGACTGGTGTTGTCATAAATTCGATCACATCTTTTTGGTTAAATAGGACTTACCCAGAAAAACCCGGACTCACCCCAAATTATTGGTTTGAGAACTATAGAGCTACTAAAAAACTGGGTTTATGACTAAGATTGATTCCGGTTAATCGCTGGGAATAAAATTGTTTGTCATGCGCCAGGGGCGGGCGAGTGAGGACTTTGATTCCTCACTATAAACCTAATTATAATTATTTAATCCAACTTGAGAGCAAGATTTACTAAATCCAGTTTTATTGATTTACTCACCTGCTGTCGAACAACTGCAAAAAAAATGCTAGGGCTAAGCCTGCTAGCTGTTGCATTGCCATAGTAATCACCTAAAATACTGATTGTTTTGCTGGGCATTGCTTAATCAGGATCTGAAAAAAAATAAATTGAAAATTCCGATTATAGGATTTGCCTCTTTAGTTTTTACTACAGTAAATCAGCAACGCCGTTTTTCTGAGTTCATCAGCTTTTTTGAAATCAGTATATTCTCAAAAAAAATGCTTTTTTCAACTTGTTTAATTATTAAATTGCCATAAGGTGTCCCTCTTTTCTCTCTTCCTCTTGTACCGTGAGAGGTTACCAGGGTCAAATCGTTTCCCCATCTGCCATAACAGGTAATTTATTTGCGGTTGAACTCAGTACCGCTAGGTTTTAGGGAAGATGCTCCTAAAAGTATACTATAAAAAATCCTCGCCTCACCCGTAAAAAATGTTGCCAAAGTTCTTGAGCAAAGTGCAAATTTATACTTGTTGCCTAACAGTCTTGGTGTTGGGCGGCTGCCAGCAGCTACACCCAACCTTGCAGCAGCAGCGCAGCAAACAGGGCATGGCAGTTTCAGCTCACCCTCTGGCGAGCGCTGCGGGGCTGGCCGTGCTACAACAGGGAGGCAATGCAGTGGATGCGGCGGCTGCTACGGCTTTGGCGATTTCGGTGGTGGAGCCTTTTTCGGCGGGTATCGGCGGCGGGGGTTTTTTGCTCCTGCGGCGGGCCGAAACGGGGACTGTGCAAGCGCTGGATTTCCGGGAACGAGCTCCGAGAAGGGCGGCGCGGGATATGTACCTCGACAAGCAAGGTAAGGTGCGCCCAAGGGCAAGTCGGGACGGGCATTTGGCGGCGGGTATTCCGGGTACTGTTGCTGGACTTTATACGGTGCACCGCGAGTATGGTAAGTTGCCTTGGGCTGCGGTGGTGGCGCCGGCGATCGCCCTGGCGGAAAATGGCTTTCCAGTAAGTTCGCGGTTTACCACGGCTACCGGGCGACGACAGGATGTGTTCAAAAAAAACCGGGCGGCGCGGGAGGTTTTTACTCGTGGTGGCATTTTATACCAGCCGGGTGAGCTTTTGGTGCAGCGGGATTTGGCGCGGACTTTGCGGCAGATTGCACAAAATCCGCAGAGTTTTTATACTGGGGACATTGCGCGGGCGATCGCCGCCGATATGGCTAAAAACGGCGGCCTTATCACTCTGGAAGATTTGAAAAACTATACGCCGATTTGGCGAAATCCGGTTTGCGGCAACTTTCGCACTTACGAAATTTGCGCGATGTCGCCTCCTTCTTCCGGCGGCGTTCATTTGTTGCAAATCTTAAATATTCTGGGAGATACTGATCTCAAGAGGTTGGGGAGGCAAAGTCCAGATACTTTGCACTTGCTGGCGGAGAGCATGAGGATTGCTTATGCTGACAGGGCAAAGTATTTGGGCGACCCGGATTTTGTGAGTGTACCGGTCAAAGCTCTCACTAGCAGGAATTATGGCAAATTGAGACGATCGCAAATCCAAATGTCAAAAGCCAGACCCTCCAGCGAGGTAAAAGCTGTTGACGCTGAAACTTTGAACCGTCTCCTGTGGGAGTCTCCAGAAACTACCCACCTCACGGTAGTTGACAAAGATCGCAATGTGGTATCCTTGACTTTTACGGTGAATGGGGGTTTTGGGGCAGGAGTCGTGGCTGCAGGTACGGGAATTTTGCTCAACAACGAGATGGATGATTTTGCAGCGGCGCCGGGAGTGCCGAATTTGTCGTCTGGTTTGGTGGGCGGGGAGGCAAATTCGATCGCCCCGGGCAAAACTCCTTTATCGAGCATGACGCCGGTCATCGTGACAGAAAATGGCAAATTTCGCCTCGCTGCGGGAGCTCCCGGAGGCAGCACGATTATTACCACGGTGTTGCAAATTGTGTTGAATGTGTTGGTTTACGACATGAATGTCGGCGATGCTGTATCTGCACCTAGAATTCACCACCAATGGCAACCCGATCGCCTGATGGTGGAACGAGGAGGTTTTGAGGCTGCGACGCTTTCGGAGTTGCGGCGGCGGGGACACCTGATTTTCGAACGTGACGGCTGGGGCAATGCCAATGCGATCGTCCTGACTGCAGACGGTTGGTTGGAAGGGGCTGCCGATCGGCGCGGGGAAGGAGAACCAAGGGGGTATTAGTCATCAGTCAGTCGATTAGAGATTTTAGATTTTAGAGGGAGGCGAGACTTCGGTGACTCGACGATTTTAGATTTACTCCACAGATGAATCTGGGATGTTGAACTAGGGCGAAAAATTTTGATCTCTTTACGACAGGAATCGGGGGCTTGTATGGTTTTTTTGGGCGAGGTCATCTTTCATGAGTCATTAGCTATTAGTCATTAGTCATTAGTCATTAGTCATTAGTCATTAGTCATGTTGAAGAGCGCAAACGGTATTAAAACCCGGTTTCTTTTGTCTCCAGTGCGTAAGTCCTGAAATTATTAGTCTGTGTAACTGTATTTTTGCATCCGTATTTTTGCGCTGAGGTTTAAAGGCTGACTAATTGCCAAGAACTACCAAAAAATTTAGCCCCAAAAAGCGTATATACACTTATGTGTAAAGTTATTGTAAAGGCCCTAGACATTGATACTTATATAATGTAAAAATGAAGTTGTGCATTGGATCAGGTTTGTATCTTCTAGGAAAAATTTATGATAATTACTCACAAAATTGCTGGCTTAACAGCTACCTTAACTACTGCTCTGAGTTTGTTGGCAGCACCAGCAATGGCATTTTCGGTAGGGGCAACTAATAACACTGAGATTTTAAAAAATAATTTATTGGGGGCTAATACAGTCGGGTTGAGTAATTTCTCTGTTTCAATTACGGGTAATTCGGCTGCTTTTGGTACTTTCACTAATGACCCCTTCGGTTTGAAATCAGGTGTTGTTCTGAGCACTGGTAAAGTCGCCGATATACCGGGTCAGAATCGGAAAGATAACTTCACGACACAGGACAGCGATTTAAGCACGGACTTTGGTCCTAAGGGTGAACAGGGGGATCTGACTCAGCTAAACCTCAGCTTTTTTGCTGATAGGACAGTTGAAAAGTTGTTCTTTCAATATGTATTTGCTTCTGAGGAGTTTCCTGAGTTCGGCGGTTCTAAATATAATGACGATTTTGAACTGCTGCTGAACGGCATTAATTTGGCAAAATTGAGCGACGGAAAAACAGTTACGATTAATAATCTTGTTCCAGATCCATATAATCGCTCTAAAGATCACCCCGACTATATTGACAACCCAAGTTTCACAGGTATTGCTGCTAACATCATTAAGCTGGACGGTTTTACTAAAGTTTTAGGTTTTGAGGGTTTGCTCAAGAAAAATCAGACGAATGTTCTCAGTATCCGCATTAAAGATGTGGGCGATGGCAAGTTAGATTCTGCTGTATTTATTAAAGGCGGTTCTGTGGGGACGGTTCAGCCTGAGCCGGTTCCTGAACCGATGACTATGGGGGGTTTGATGGCGGGAGGCGCTATGCTGGCTGCTGGACGAAAGTTACGCAATCGCCGTGGCGGAAGTAATTAATAACGGAAGGAAGTTCGGCAACGGATTCGCTCGACGGATGTAACGGATGTAACGGATGTCAGTCGGAAGAAGGAAGAAGGAAGAAGGAAAAACAGAACAGGAACCATTTTGGCGGTTGCTGTAATATGAATCTCGATTAGCCCTGTTGGAGACAGAAACGGGGTTTGATGAACGATAAGACCTCGTTGCCGTTCTTGAACCGGGTAAAAAAACTCGGTTTGTGCGATCGCGATCGCGTAATATCATGTCATATCAATTCCGGTTGCACTCCTCATGATTGTTGACTGTTGATTGTTGACTTGGGGTCGAAAAACTAAATGGTTGAGTGTTAACTATTGACTCGATTTTATTATTCCGCTTCAAGCCGAAAAGATATCAAGTAATTTAAGCATTATGGGTACGCAGCGAGGAATGCAAGTCCTCCTAAAACTATGACGAATGCCCTCACTACGAACCAATTTTATTGCGGTTTTTCTAGCGGACAGAATATAAGTTTTTATCCCAAATTCGCAAAGGGCGGATTTTTTTGTATTTGGAGTTGCAGCAAATATTGCGGGTAAAACCCGCGTCTACAACCACTGACTAAAAACTAAATAATTTAGCTATGAACAGTACCATCGGGTAAGATTGTACCTGTTAATACTGACTAAAAACTAAATAATTTAGCTATGAACAGTACCATCGGGTAAGATTGTACCTGTTAATGTAGTCCGGGTAAGTTTGACCATAACTCGATCGCCGTAACCGATTTTCGCTCCTGTTAAGTCAGCACCGCTCAAGTCTGCACCGCTCAAATCGGCTCCAATTAAGTTGCTTTCTCTCAAGTTGGCATTGATCAAACAAGCTCCTAACAAATTGGCCCTGAACAAGTTTGCTTTGTGCAAATTCGCGCCTGTGAGGTTGACATTGTGTAGAAAAGTATCGCTTAAGTCGGCTTCACTTAGGTTTGCATTGCTCAAGTTTCTCCCTGAAAAATCCTTTTCTTTTAAGGAAGCTCCCTGGAAGTTGGAACCGCTCAAATCGGGAGCTTGCGGCCCAGCTTGGCGGTAAGACTGAGATGGCGGCGGCTGCGATTGGTAGCGGGACGCCTCTGAATAGGGTCCTGCTGGGTTTCCCCCATAGTTTCCCGCATAATTTCCAGCATATTTTCCTGAAGAGGGTTCAGAAGAGTAGCGGGGTTCTTTTGGGGTGGTCGGTGGTGGCTGGGTGTTTTGGTGCTGGGTGTTTGGATACTGACTATTTCTGTACTGAGTGTTTTGGTACTGAGTGTTTTGGTACTGAGTATTGGGTTGCTGAGTGTTTTGGTACTGAGTATTGGGTTGCTGGGTATTGGGTTGCTGGGTATTGGGTTGCTGGGTATTTTGTTGCTGAGTGTTTCTGTACTGAGTATTTTGTTGCTGGGTAGTTTGTTGCTGAGTATTTCTGTACTGAGCATTTTGTTGCTGGGTATTTTGTTGCTGAGTATTTCTGTACTGAGCGTTTTGTTGCTGGGTATTTTGTTGCTGAGTGTTTCTGTACTGAGCGTTTTGTTGCTGGGTGTTTTGGTGCTGGGTGTTTTTGTGCTGGGTGTTTTTGTGCTGAGTATGTTTTTGCTGAACGTTCTGATTCTGACCTCTTGGTTGAATCGATCGCAATTGTTCGCGAGCTTGATTAATTTCCTTAATCTTTTCTTCAGCTTTCTGTAGTAGTCTGGGATTGTCTTTGGGGATGCGATCGGGGTGCCAAATGAACGCTAAATCCTTGTAGGCTTGGCTAATTTCTTCTCTGGAAGCTCCCGGCAACAGTCCCAGCACTTTATAGTATTGGTCGAGGTCGTTCATTGTACCACCTTTCGCATTAAGAAATTAGGAATTAAAAATTAAGATCGGAGCAAAAGCCGTTCTCAAAGCTTGCTTGTCCGATCGTACATTAGATGAACAATAACTCAGCTAAGCCGCTGCTGGCAAAAATTCTCGAATTCGCTGCAAATATGTTGCGGCATCCTCCAGCATCGGAAAGTGAGCCGTATTCGGAATTATAACAAATTCTACTTTTTTGCTGAGGGAGGCGGCTTGCTCTCCCATGACGGCGGGGATAATTTGATCGAATTCTCCGGCCACAAGCAGTGTGGGAACACTCAGCCGCGCAAATTCTTGGGGCATTTCCTCGGCTGCTCTTTTGCTGACGGCCGTCACCATTGTACCTATAGCAGCTTGCTCGTCTGCCATTAAAAAATCCTTGAGAAACGCCAGACTGACCTCTGTGGGCAGCGAACGGCGCAAAAACCGAGCCATAAATAGCCGATCGGCAAACGGGATGAATGCCAGCCAAGAGGGTCTAAATTTTACCACATAGCCACCGAATTTGTGAAAAGTTGTAAAAGATTTCTCGTCGTATTCAAAAATCCCGCTGCAAGTGAGAATTGCTTTTTCTACTTTTTCGGGGTAAAGGTTGAGAAATAAAGTAGCAATTGATGCACCTGTGGAGTGAGCATTGAGAAAGACGCGACTTAAATTCAGAGATTCTAATAATTCCGCTAAATCGTGGGCGTAGGTTTCGAGTTCGTAGCTGGACTCAGGAGGCTCTTTTGGCAAGGGCGATCGACCAAAACCTCTCATATCGTAAAGCAAACAATCAAAATCATCAGCAATAGCCCGTGCCGTGCTTTCCCAGTAGCGCGCTGATCCCGCCCAGCCGTGCATAAATACCATCACTGGTTTGCCGCTGGGTTGGACACTGTTATCTGCCGTTATCCACTCGTAATAATGTTCTACACCGCGAATTGAAATGAAAGACATGATATTGATTTTGGATTCTGAGATTTTAGATTTTAGATTTTAACTCATAATTGTTCACTAAATACCAAAATTCCCGGCTTCTTAAAGAAGTCAGGAATCTCAAGACTACATCTATCAAAAAATCTGCGTTAATCTGCGTCAATCCGCCCACATCTGCGGTCAAAAATTACCAACATAGGAACCAATCATAAATCTTAAGCCGCAGAAGCAGCCAGCCAAAATAAACCATCTACCAAAAGCGTGCTTAACACCGCGCCGCTGAAAGCGCGCCAGTGCAGTTCTCGATCGCGCAAACTCAGCAAACCGACTGTTAGCAACACAGCGATTAAAACTATAGCACAGCCTATGCCCCAAGGAGTTTCGATTTGACCGATCGCACTTTGAAAAATCGGCATTGCTAATTCCGGTTCCGCGTGCATCACTTGGCGCCAGTAGGGCATCAAGCCTGTTAAGTAAAAATATAAATCAGTAATGGCAGTACCCAATAGAGAACCTAAATAAAAATAGCCGCCAACTTTTCCCCAAGATTTGCCCAAGCACCAAATAGCAAAAGGTAAGCCAATTGCTTCTATAGGTAGATGTAAAATAGGTTCCCATCTGAACCAGCCCCAATAGATAGAACCTGCCAGCCAGCATCCGGCAAATCCTAATAATAAATCTCCCCAAAGTTGTGTTTTGGGGCGGAAAATTAGAATTAAACTCAGAACGAACCAGGGGATAGTTGATAGCAAACTGATGGTTGGATATAAACGCACTAACGGTGCTTGCACGAAGACTGGAATTGATACTAAAAAAGCTGAGGCACTAAATATCAACCACTGTTTGAGGCTGTTTGTTGTGCCTGAAGTGAGAGAATTGTCTAGGCGGGCGATGGTGGCAATAGGTGCGATCGCTGAGGATACTAAATTTAGATTAAACAACTGATTGGACTCCGTATTGTTTCAATAGGTGGACTAAAAATTTTGCTGCGGTTGTGGGTGCGACAGTCTCAATCCCGGCAGCGGTTTGGCTGACGTGCCAGCCTTTTGCCGTTTGGGGATCTCGCCATAAATCCAAATGTTCGATCGCGGGATCTGCATAAAAGCCTTCTCCACCGCCACCGAGAATTGCTGAACTCCAGTGCGTAAAGCGATCGTGGCTGATTCGGTGGATGGGAAAATTGCCCCCTAGGGGTACTCCCCAACCGTCTAAGGCAAAAAAAGCCCCGACTTTGCCGCCGAGTTGCTGCCACATCCAAGCCGCCCCGATCGCCCCGGCTACTCCTGCCGAAAAGCTGACAAATACTAGACTTTCTCCTGCTAAGTCTTCGCTGCACAAAAAATGCAATATGTCAAGAGCTGAAAAAGGCGGATATTTATGAGCGGGAAAAATCTTGACAGGCTCGACTATTTGCTGGTTTTGGCGATCGGCTGCCAGTCCCCAAAGCCCCGAAAGTCCCGTCAGGAAACAGTCGGTTAGCTTTGGTTCGTGGACTCCGGGGCAAATTACCAGTCTCATAGTTCGTCAAGAAAGTTAATATAGTTCGCAACATAACTTTATCATATAGCTACTATATCATATACTACCCCAGGGGATAGGGTGTTAAACTTATAATAGAGTCAAGTTTGAAGAGTATCCCCCCAAGTTAAATGCTGGGAACGCTCCAAACGGCATTAATCTGAGGCAAAGTGAGGGAGTCTTAAGAAAACATGAAACTTATCCCCCCCCGCCCCATCTCCTGTCAAGCTTAGCAAAGGCTGATTCTAGTTTTAAGCTGTTCTGTATTTAGATTTAACTTTTTCGGCGGCGTCGAAGCTGACCCCACAAAAGCTTAAAGAAACAGGATTGTGAAAATTAGAGGCCTGCCAGCTTAGCTGCCCTACGAATTTCGGGTCAGGGTCAAAAAACCGACTTAGGACTGATGCTCATCAATCCGGTTTCTAGGATAAATAAGAGGTTTGACCGGGAAGTATGGGCGCAGAAACCGGGAATCAGCCCCGCGCACGTCAGTCGTGCGATCGCAAACAATGAAAAATCTCCCATTCACCCTTCATCCTGCCTGGATCTCTTAGAATAAATAAAATTGAGGAATACAAAGTGGTTGCTTCTCCAGAAAAAATCGAGTCTAAAACATCTGCAGCACCCGCAAGTAACGATCGGGTTGCTGTATTGCTGATGGGTTATGGCGAAGTCGAAAGCTACGACGATTTTGCCAACTACAACGAACAAGCTTTAAATTTGCTTACGGCAAAGTTTGCGCCAGTACCGCTTTGGATTTATCCGCCGCTGGCGAAGATTTTAGCAATCTTTGACTTGCACGAGTGGAGTCACCAACACGGTCAATTCGTTTCGCCGCACAATGCAATTTTTGAACAGCAGCGCGCTGGGATTGAAAAGAATTTACAGGACAAATGGGGCGATAAAGTAAAAGTGTTCAAAGCTTTTAACTTTTGCGCGCCGTTTTTGCCGGAACAAGTAATCCCTCAAATTCAAGCAGAAGGATTTGACAAAATTCTGATTTATCCGCTGTTGGTAGTTGATTCTGTTTTCACCAGCGGCATTGCAGTCGAACAGGTGAATAAAGCTTTAGCACAAACCTTTGATGGTAAGGAACATTGGGTAAAAGGACAGCGCTACCTTCCTTCTTTTTACGATGAACCTGCTTACATCCAGCTAATGGCGGATTTGGTTGAAGAGGAAATTAAGAACGATTTAGCTGTAGCGCATTTGCCTTCTCAGATAGGGATTGTGCTGATGAATCACGGTTGTCCGCACAAGGCGAAGGGCTTTACTTCCGGAATTGTGGAAAGTCAAGCTTTGTACGATCGCGTGCGGGAACGTTTGATGTATCGCTATCCTTTGATTTCGGTGGGCTGGCTGAATCACGACACACCGCTGATTGAATGGACACAGCCGGATGCGACGTTGGCTGCGAAGAATTTGATCGATCTGGGTGCAACTGCGATCGTCTTTATGCCGATCGGATTTGCGACAGAAAATCACGAAACATTGTTAGATGTAGACCACATTATTGAGTCTTTGCAGAAACAGCGTCAAGGAGTTACTTACCGCAAATTGCCTTGCGTGAATGACCATCCAGAGTTTCTGAAAATGGCGGCTGAGTGGGCAAATCCGCAGATTGAAGCGTTGTTGAGTGAAACTGCGGTTGCTGTTAATCCGAGTTTGGCTTCCGCGCAGCGCGAGCACAGTCATTCTCATGAAGGGCACGGGCATTCTCATGGGCACGGTCATTCTCATGGGGATCACGGGCATTCTCATGGCGGGCACGGGCATTCTCACGGCGGGCACGGGCACAGTCATTAATTAATTGAGTTAAAAAGTCGATTGAGTTAAAAAGTCGATCGCCCCTTGCTTTTTTTAGAGAAGGGGCGATCGACTTTTTTACAAGCAGGTGTGAATCCTGCTACCGGAGCTCTTTGAGCTGATTGTAATTTTGGGGTACTGGCGTATTCAAACCCGGTTTCTCAAAGCGGACAGCTTGACCGAGTATCAAAATGATGATAGTCAAGACAACAAAGAAAGACTGCGAACCTTGGAAGGGCTCGACTAATTCATTGATTTTGTAGAAATTGCCGCAGTCGCACAGCCGGATGTTTGAGTCTTCAGGGTGGGAATGCCAATTGCAGGGCAATTTTTTGAGGCTGGAATTGTCTTTGTAAGGGCAGGTAGTCATCTGATTTTTCCTCGTCAAGTAAGAGTGTTGGTGTATGATGATTGGCAAAATTTAGCTGTGGGGAGGCGATCGCATTTGAGCGTGAAAAATGCGATCGCCAATCGTTTAAGATTCAGTTCGGTTGGGGAAATGAATGTTAAGCGTCATAGTTGGGGCGATCGCAGATTCTGGACAACAGAGATTGTGAGGGCGATAGCGCATCAATTGAGAGAATTGCCCTTTGCTGAGTTTCTGTTCTTGAACGAGTTTCGGCTTGCCGCCGCGAATTTTGTATTTGCTGTCAATTGCTGCTTCGCCGGCAATCAAAATATTCACGTTGTACCAAGAATCGTGACAGTGAATGCCGGTATCTGTTGCTGGTGGTAGGTGGATGATAAGCATCTCGAACAAGCAGCAGGAAAACAGCCGGATATAGCTGTAGCCACGCCAGTGAGTTTCGATTAGTTCTGGACAAAGTTGTTGCAGTTGCGACCATTTGTCGCTGGAAGTGTTGGCTTGCAAGAGAATGAGGAGAATTTCGCACAGCAGGATGATGCCGTTGGCCTGTCGCGGGCTTCGCGACGGGCGATCGTCATGTAGAAATAAGTTGCCCATGATGCTATCTTTGAGGTGTATTTATTTGACTAGCGGCGATTCCTCAGTGGAACGCCGTTTTTCGTCGTTTTGAGACACAAGTGCCATTTTGCTGTGTGTCAGCATCTGGCGTGGCGCTCCAAGTGGGTTAAGAGGCAGGAGAAGCATAATTTCTCAGTAGCTGTCTCTACATTTGCATAAAAATATCTGCAAATGAATGTTTGGATATTAACCACGTTGCACAGTAAATGTCAAGGGCAATGCAAAAATCTCAAGGTAAACAATTATTAAGACATTGCTAGATTCTGCATAAGGCTACAATGTGCATACGACTATAATATGCAGTATCATAGGTCGTATGGATATACAAAACCTTGATAAGTCTAAATTTGAGCAAACCTTCGCAGAACTGCCAGCCAAGCGGATGAAAGTGTTGCGGATGCTATTGGCTGGTCAGGCAGATTCGGCGATCGCCCAGTCTCTAAATATTGAACCCGGAACCGTCAGAACCCAAATTGCACAGATATGCAAAGCTTTTGGGTTACATGACTCTTCAGGTGAACGTCGGTCTAGGCGGGCTGACTTGTTGAACGTTTTTGCCAAATACAAGCCTGAGCTACTGGGCGAAAAGTCCACACCCTTTGATTCAGAACTAGAAGCGGAGGAAACAGCAACCAAAGTGATATCAAATTCCGATTCAAATCGCACTGGTGAAGACAGTCATTTTCCGACACCCAACTCTCCAAAGCCTGAAGACACTCAGGCCCGATTTATGCTAGTGTTGAGCGGCACTGTTGACGAAGTTAACAGAGCACGAGCGGAAGCTATTATTGCTCATTTAAAAAATGTTGTGGGAGATGTCGAGATGACACTAGAGGAAATCAAAGCAGGTAGTGTATTGCTATATCTCAGCAGTTCCCCCGAAGACAGTGAGGTGCTTAAGTGGATGTTCAAAACCGGGCAAATCCCAGATTTATTAGGGTTTCCTGTTCTGGATGTGCGTTTAGAAACTGTGTCAGAAGTTGCGCTCATACCCCACTCTATCAAATTGAGCCAATGGTTTCAGAATGTTATTGAACCAGGTTGGCAGACAGTTGAAGAAATTTTAGGAACACAACCATCTTTCTGTTTTAGGTCTGCTGTCGATAGAGACCTTGTTGAAGAAGTTAGATGTGCGAAGGTGATTGACTTGGGAATAAGAGTAGCCAGTCATTTATTAGCACTGCTTGTTGGTGTCACTCCAGAATCAAATGAAAAATTTGACATTTCATTGCAGGTTTATCCTGCCATTGGACAAACTTATCTGCCACCCAATCTGCAACTAATTTTGCTAGATGAATCAAATGAGGTTTTGTTTCAAGTGAAATCTAGACAAACTGATAATTTGATTCAGATACCGTCAATAAGTGGTTCAACTGGCGATTGCTTTAGCGTAAAAGTTGCACTTGAGAATACCACTATAACGGAAAATTTTGTTATTTGAATCACTGTCATGTCTTTTAAGTAATAGTAATGAATAAGTTAGTTGTTTTAACAATCGATGGTAATTTTACACAAGGTTTTTATGCGAGCTTAGAGATTGCAGAAAATGCTTCTTTCCCATTTATTAAAATTACAGGTAGATTGCCGCCAGCTCCTGAAATTTACGGACTATATAAAGATTGGCACTCAATCTACAACTTACTAGGATTACATTGCCGAAAAATAGAAGTAAAACCTATACAAATTACCAATGTTTCGGAGATTAGTGTTAAAGAAACCGCTCAAATATTGAGTCACAGTCTAAATGAGTGGCTTAACTCAGAGCTGTTTCGTCCTATTAAAGAACAACTACTTGTAAACTTAGATCCTTCTGATGAATTCCGGTTTATAATTCAAACTGGAGATCCTCGGCTGCGACAATTGCCTTGGCATCTCTGGAATTTTTTTGAACTTTACAACAAAGCTGAAGTTGCTTTCAGTGCAAATCAATATAAACGAGTCGAAAGAGCAACCAAAGCTATCTCTCGAAATAAAGTTAGAATTTTAGCTATTCTTGGTAATAGTACAGGCATTAATATCGAGCAAGAACGAGAACTATTAGAGAAGTTACCCAATTGCGAAATGACATTTCTTGCAGAGCCGCAGCGTAGCGAGTTAAACAGATATCTTTGCGATGAAAAGGGATGGGATATCCTATTTTTTGCTGGTCATAGTTCGAGCCATAACAATTTTGAACAAGGTCGAATTTGTATCAATCAGACGGATAGCTTAACTATGGAAGAATTAAAATATGCTTTAAAAAAAGCCATCAAAGAGGGGCTGAAATTAGCGATTTTTAACTCCTGTGATGGATTAGGATTGGCTCACGAACTAGAGAAATTAAACATTCCACAAGTTATAGTCATGCGAGAATCAGTTCCCGATCTAGTTGCACAAGAATTTTTAAAAGGTTTTCTTGTGGGGTTTTCAAGTGGGAAGTCTTTGTATGTTTCGGTGCGGGAAGCACGGGAAAGGTTGCACGGTTTAGAGGAGCAATTTCCTTGTGCTAGTTGGTTGCCTGTGATTAGCCAGAATCCTGCTGAAGTTCCTCCTACTTGGCAAGAGCTTCAACGCAACACTAAAGCGATATCTCCAGAAATAATCACCTTGACAAAAAATGAGTTACCACTGGCAGGTGGTGTAAATTATTTTAAAAAAGTTTTGCTTGGTGGTATTTGTGGTATTTTAAGTATTTTCCTTGTAGGAAGTCAAGCTCAAGTGAACGATGTTTTCGCTTTTTATGATGCCCACTCTCAGGAAATAGATGGCTCTATTGCGGCTGAGCGAATTATCGAAGCTGCCAATGTGTAAACCGCTATTGCATCTGGATATCGATTATGACCATCAAAGAACAACTTCTCCAAACCATTGAAACACTGCCTGATGACTTGCTAGCACAAACGCTGCAATTCGTCCAAACCCTTCAACATCCCATTCACAACACTCCAGGAATTTGTGGCGGTGCAGCGCGAATTCGCGATACCCGCATTCCCGTCTGGACGATTATCGCCTACCAACAACAGGGCGCAACTGAAGCCGAACTTCTTTATAATTATCCAGGACTCACCCTTCAAGATTTGCAAGCGGTTGCGAACTATTACGAACATAACCGAGAAGAAATCGAGCTGTGGCTTGCTGAAAATGAATAAGTGGCGATGCTAAAGTTTTACTCAAAGGAAAACTTCGCTATAGAGATCGCCCCAACCAACTTATCAATCTCCGCCTCAGTTGTAAAATAGTGAACACAAGCCCGCACACAATCAGGATTAAGAATAGTCCTTACCATAATTCCCTGTTTTTCCAACAAATCGACAAGCTTTTTGTGCGGCATCCCATTAGTTAATCGAAACGAAACCAAACCAGCTTCCGGCGCCGATTTTCGCAAACATTCCACATCGGGAAGTTCCAACAAACGTTCCCAGAGATACTTACTCAAATGGCAGATTTCTGCATACCTTTCCTCGATCGTACCCCATTCATGTTGCAGGGCGATCGCACTCCGCAAACCCGCATACAAAGGATAAGCCGAAGTCGCAATTTCATAGCGCTGCGCTCCAGGCTTCCAGCCAAGGACTTTAGCATTAGCATCCGTCACAATTCCCCGCCAACCGATAAACACCGGATGCAAATCGGCCAAAGCTTCCGCACTCACATAAAGCCCGCCCAAACCTTCCGGGCCGCACCACCATTTATGACCAGTAAAAGCATAAAAGTCAACCCCTGATTCAATCAAATTTAAAGGCAAAACCCCCACAGATTGAGCCGCATCAACTAATACTTTGACTGTTGTTTGATGACATACTTTCACAATCTCAGCCAGAGGCAAAACTTGGCCAGTATTCCACAAAATGTGACTGATAACCAACAAGCGAGTATTTGGCTGCAAACTATCAGCAATCACCGCCACCGGATCACCTTCATTCAAAGTAGCCACCAACGGACAAACCGAAACCTCAATGTTGAAACGGCGCTGAAGTTCCATTACACTAGCTACAATGCCGTGGTGCTCGCAGTCAGAAAGCAGCAAATGGTCGCCTGCTTTCCAGTCAATGCCCCACAGCGCAATATTGCAGCCGACGGTGACATCTTCAGTTAGGGCGATGGTTTCAGGAGGTACCGTCAACTCAGATGCGATCGCACGTCGCGTCAGCATCGCCTCCTGAACCACCCAAGCCCCCACCTCCCCCGAAAACGGCCCCCCAAGCTGCACCCGTTTGTAAGCCTGATAAATCGCCTCTAAAGCAGGCTCAGGCAGCGGTCCTTGTCCGCCGTAGTTAAAATAAGCTTTATTGGCCAAAGCTGGGAATTGTTGCCGATGATTGTCCTTTGTCATTTTTTTTTTGAATTATTGATAGCGTTAATATTGAATAACTGATGGTGTGAATTTTATACCTTTTGCCTGATACTCTATGCCTTGCGAATACTAAATGTTAATAACTGACAAACTGCTACTTTCCTATCAACGATGCCATCTCCGAGCTTTTTTAGATACCTGCGGAGACTGGAAACAACTAGATCCCCCCAGCGACTTTCTGCTGAAACTGATGCGCGACAGCGCCGCATACCAGCAGCAAGCTTTGGAACACGAGACTTACCAACAACCATATTATCCTAGAGGGGATTGGGAAGCCGGCGCTGCCGCTACATTGAGTTTAATGCAGCAAGGGGTCGATCGCATTTACCGAGGAGTTCTGATCCAGGGCGAATTCGGCAAAACCAACGCCGCAACAACTTCCGTCGTAGGAATTGACAGTCAATATTTCCCAGAATTTGGCGAAATCCCCGAAACTCCCGTTCATCTTTCATCCTCCAATCTTCCCTCTTCAAACATTACCCTAATTAGCCGCCCCCATTTATTAATCAAACAGCCGGGACAATCAAAATTTGGCAATTGGAGTTATATTACTGCGGATATTTGGCTTAGCAAGCGACCAAAACAAGAGTATCAAATTATCGCAGCTTTTCACGCCCAAGTTTTAGCTTCCGTACAGGAAACAATGCCCGAGGCTGCGTGGCTGATGCTGCGAAAAAAAGGGTGGTGGCAGGTGAATCTCGACCAGCGAACTCCTCAGATGTTCGAGATTTTAGACAACTGCATTCAGATGATAGAAAATCGGGATAAACCCGAGGTGTTCATTTCTCGGCAAAAGTGCAATCTTTGCGGTTGGTATACTATCTGTCACGCCGAAGCCGAATCTATTAAACATCTTTCCTTATTGCCAGGAGTTACTGCCAGCCGCTATGCTAGACTAAAAACTCTTGAAATTACTGATGTAGAAGCTCTCGCTAATGCTAGTTCCGAACTTCTGGCTGAGTATCCAGAATTCCCGGACAGAGTTGCTTTTGATGTGGTGCAGCAAGCTCAATCCCACTTGCTAAATCAACCGCTGTTGCGGGAAGAAGGAAGTTCGGCAACGGATTTTGTAACGGATGTAACGGATGTCAGGAATAAGGAAGAAGGAAGAGGGAAGAAGGAAGAAGGAAGGCACGAGACGGATTTTGACACGGATACACGAATTAACGATCGAGAAGAAGGTAGAAGTGAGAATTCAGAAGAACTTAACTCATGTGAAATCGTACCAGATATTGTAGACAATATCTTGAATGGCATCGCAGTTGAGGAAGTAAAAATTAGAGAAAATAAACCTGCGACATCTTCTATACCTGCGCCAATTCTCCGCAAGAAACCAATTCCCTATTCCCAATCTGTCTTTTTGCCGATCGCCCCAATCGAACTCTACTTTGACATTGAAGCGGAACCAGAGTTAAACTTGGATTACCTCCACGGAGTCTTAGTTGTTGACAGGTACAACAATACGGAAAAATTCCACGGTTTTTTAGCAGAATCAGCAGCAGAGGAAGGTGAAATCTGGGAGCAATTTTTAGAATTAATGTGGGCTTATCCCATTGCTCCGATTTTCCACTTTTGCGACTACGAAGTCAAGACTTTTAAGCGGCTGGCTAAACTTTACAATACTCCAGCTTATTTGTGGAAACCCGTGCTGAAACGGTTTGTAGATATTCACAAACAAGTGACGCAAAAGGCGATTATGCCGGTGGAAAGTTACGCACTCAAACCAATTGCCCGCTGGCTGGGTTTTGACTGGCGAGATGCTAAGGCTAATGGTGCTCAGTGCGTCTGCTGGTACGACGATTGGCTCAAAACTGGCGATCGCTCGCTCTTAGAGGCGATCGTCCGCTACAATGAGGACGACTGTCGTGCTACTTATGTGGTTAAAGATTGGTTGACCAATTTTTTGCTAAATCATGAGCCGTGATTTTCTGATTCAATGAACCGCTTTCGTCGCGGCGCGAAGGAAGAAAGGGAAGAGGAAGATAGGTAATAATGTATTTATTGGTAAAATGCGAAAGCTAGGAAAAGCAACTATATTTATTGTCTGTTTTTTGATGGCAGCAACTGTTGCTATTTGGGTAAACCAGTCAGCCAAATCTTTCGCCGTTACGAAAATAGATTTTATCGGCAGAGCAATATTTCCTACAGGTTCTCCGTTTCAGGGGACGGAAATTGGCGGACTATCGAGCATTACTTATGATGCCGACAAACAAGTTTATTACGCCATTTCTGATGACCGCAGCAGCAAGGCTCCGGCGCGCTTCTATACTCTCAAAATCAACTTGCAATCTGGTAAACTGGAAAAAGAGCAAATTACTTTTACTGGTGTCACTACTTTATTAGATGAAAACGGCAAAGGTTTTCCTGAATTAAGTTTAGATACCGAAGGGATAGTTTTTACTGGCAATAGCGTGTTTGTTTCTTCTGAGGGAGATGTCGATCGCCAAATAAATCCTTTTATCAAAGAGTTCTCCCTCAATGGTAAACTGCTGAAAACGCTGGCAATTCCTGACCTATTTTTGCCCGACGACAAGGGCACTAAAGGCATCCGCAACAATCTATCATTTGAAAGTTTAACTTTAACGCCCGATCGCAAATACCTATTTACAGCTACCGAAAACGCCTTGGTTCAAGATGGCGCCGTAGTTTCCCTGGAAACCGGGAGTCCGTGCCGGATTTTGCGCTACGATGCGGTGAGCGGCAATCCAGAAGCATCGTTTCTCTACATCACCGAACCGCTACCCGCTGGTGCGAATCCTGTGGGAAAATTAACTAGCAACGGTTTAGTGGATTTGTTGGCGATCGACGATAACCGCTTGCTGAGTTTAGAGCGTGCTTTCTCGCTGGAAACCGGCACAACTATCAGAATTTTTGAGATTTCTCTGGAAAAGGGCGATCGTATTGAAGGACTCGAAAGCCTCAAAAGCCGTCTCAGCGAGGTTTCTCCCGCTCAAAAACGCCTGCTGCTGGATTTGGAAACCCTGAAAATTCCCCTAGACAACATTGAGGGGTTGACATTTGGCCCCGTCCTGGCGGATGCTAGCAGAGGTCTGATTTTGGTGAGCGACAACAACTTCAGTCCCCTGCAAGAGACTCAAATTTTGGGCTTCCAAATAAAAGTTCAAAAAACCTCTTGACAAAAGGTGAAGTGATAGGCA
This sequence comes from Microcoleus sp. S13_C5, assembly GCF_036700845.1. Classification (NCBI taxonomy): domain Bacteria; kingdom Bacillati; phylum Cyanobacteriota; class Cyanophyceae; order Oscillatoriales; family Microcoleaceae; genus Microcoleus; species Microcoleus sp. S13_C5. The sequence continues at coordinate 12,392 of NZ_JAUBPR010000075.1, read as the reverse complement.
TAATAGAAATTGTGCCTGAAAAAACGGCAAAACGAGGGACAGTAGTTCAATTGGTTAGAGCACCGCCCTGTCACGGCGGAAGTTGCGGGTTCGAGCCCCGTCTGTCCCGTTCTCTCGTAAATAGAAAGTTTAAACCTTTCATAAATCTCTTTCTAAATTGAGTTAGTTTGTAGTCAGGACTTCAGTCCTCCTGCGGATAAAAAAGGACTAAAGTCCTGACTACGAATCTCATGATATTTAGATAGCAGGACATGATTAAGGAGCGGGAAAATATGACCGTTACGAACATTAAGCCCTCACCGGAAGAAACGACACAACGGGTAGTATTATCTAATATCAGTTGGCAGACTTACGAAAGCTTATTAGCAGAAGCAGGAGACAAGAGATCCTCGCGATTTTCATATTCTCAAGGAGTCTTAGAAATTCTCATGCCATCCGACTTGCATGAAACTATTAACTGTTTGCTCAAACGGATTGTTACAGCTTTGACTGAGGAGTTGGACTTGAAGATTAAGGGATTTGGTTCGACGACTCTCAACCGTGAAGATTTAGAACAAGGTGCAGAACCAGATTCATGTTTTTATATCCAAAATGTCGATCGCATTCTAGGGAGAAGGCTTGACATCTCAACCGATCCTCCCCCAGACTTGGTAATTGAAGTTGATATTACCAGTCCTTCTTCTAATCGATTTGTAGTTTACACACAGCTAGAAATCCCTGAAGTTTGGCGGTATCGGGCACAAACTGTACAAATTTATCAATTGCAAAATCGGGAATATATTTCCTGCGATCGCAGTCCGACATTTCCCATCCTTTCTGTGGCAATGCTCAATCAATTCTTGCAGATGGCAGAAACTCAAGATGACAATGCCATAATTCGGTCTTTGCGTCAATGGGCCAACGAGCAGTTGCGATCGCCCGAAAATGAGCAATAATACTAAACTTAATTTAACTAATTCCTTTCTCTTACGGACGATCGACTTCCAGCAGCGCTCAAAGGTGCGAGGAAATAAAGGGTCGGGCGATCTGATATGTCAAAACTAGGACGATGGGGACGAGAATAGGAATAGCAACTAGCAATCCCCATTTGCCAAACCTAAGTTTTTGACCGTCCGATTTTAACAGGAAAATCACAGCGGCAATTCCCATAAGTATCCAGAGACCACCGAAGCCCATGAAGACTGTATAGCCTGCATCTTGCATTTTTTTTGACCTTTAATAGTAGTCCATCTTTAATGTTAGTTGCAGTCTGTTTATGCTGACATCTTCTGATAGGGCGATCGCACTTATTAAATATGACTCATTTCGAGTTGGGTTGGCAGCGACCCTGAGTTTCGCACTCGATCCGCTGAGTTCGATCGCTCATAATAGTTGCTAAATCCGGCCTTCCCGTCAGCTTCAGCCGCCAGTCTGCCCAAATTCCGTACAGCCAATTGGCGATCGCCCCGATCACTGGTAACTTAGTCACAGCATAAACCCATCCCATACCTAAAATCTCGTAGGTGCGGCGAAAAACCTCTACATTTTTAACCGTCGTACCGTCGGGTAATATCGCGTGAATCCGACCCATCGCCGTTTCGTAGTCGATTCCGCCGTGGGCCTTCGGGTTGTAGCCATCATCCGCGATATCCACAAACGACACTACACCTCGCCCCGCGTCGCGTTTTTTTAAGAAATTAACCTCCCGCACGCACAGAGGACATTCACCGTCGTACAGTAACTCAATCTGCCAAGCAGCCGCAAAAGACTCGGGTGAGGGCGCAACAGATTCGGAAAACTCGGTTTTAGCAGCAGACATAGGGAAATATATTTTAATGTTGTCGATCGCACACAAACATTTTACAAGCATCAAAAGTTATCAGGTGCGCCTTCGGTACTCCTAAAGCAGTTATTTGTGGTGTGAAAAATAGTCCCAAAGGTGAATCCAGTCTTGGCCACCGGCAAGCTAATATCATCAAGATGCCCTCTCCTGCCTTGCCGGACACTTTCGCCCGATCGCCCGCTCGTCGAATATCAAACAATTCGAGGCAAATCACCTGCCAAGCACAACTGTTAATTCGGCAACAAAATATAATAAAATTTAAAGTCTTAAACCTCAGCTATTCCCCCAACCAGCAAATCGCCCAATCTAAAAGCAAAAATCTACATGAATGTCAGAGTCCGTCTAGCCCCCAGTCCCACCGGAAACCTACACATCGGTACCGCCAGAACCGCCGTATTTAATTGGCTGTTTGCCCGCAACCAAGGCGGAAAATTCATCCTGCGGGTAGAAGACACAGACGTAGAACGTTCTAAAAGCGAATACACCGATAACATCCTCGAAGGACTCACCTGGCTGGGTATGAACTGGGACGAAGGCCCGAGTTTTCAGTCCCAACGTCTGGAAATATACCGCCAAGCAGTCCAAACCCTTCTAGACAATGGACTCGCCTACCGCTGCTACACCACGTCGGAAGAACTCGACGAAATGCGGGAAGCACAAAAAGCCAACAAACAAGCCCCCCGCTACGACAACCGGCACCGCGACTTGACAAGCAAACAGCGCGCAGCTTTTGAAGGCGAAGGGCGACAAGCTGTGATTCGGTTTATCATCGACGACGATCGCACGATCGCGTGGAACGACATGGTGCGCGACACCGTAACCTGGAAAGGTAGCGACCTCGGCGGCGATATGGTGATTGCCCGTGCATCCAGCGGCGGCGTCATCGGCCAACCACTCTACAACCTCGCCGTAGTTGTCGATGACATCGACATGGGCATCACCCACGTCATCCGCGGGGAAGATCACATCGGCAATACTCCGAAACAAATATTGCTCTACGAAGCTTTGGGCGCGACAATCCCAGAATTTGCCCACACGCCGCTGATTTTAAACTCCCAAGGACAAAAGCTTTCTAAACGCGACGGCGTAACCTCGATTTCTGACTTCAAAGATATGGGCTACCTGCCCGAAGCTTTAGTTAATTACATGACTTTGCTCGGTTGGACTCCGCCGGATTCAACGCAGGAAATATTTACACTGTCGGAAGCAGCAGAATTATTTACATTCTATCGAGTCAACAAAGCCGGTGCAAAATTTGATTGGGATAAACTCAATTGGCTTAACAGTCAATACCTGCACAAAATGCCAGTGCCGCAATTGACAGATTTGCTGATACCTTATTGGTGGCAGAAAGGCGGTTATGAGTTTGACTTGGAGGCAGACCGCCCTTGGCTCGAACAAATAGCTGCTTTAATCGGCCCGAGTCTCGTTCGCTTAACTGATGCTGTGGATATGTGTAAGGTATTCTTCTCCACCACGGTGGAATACGAAGAAGAAGCACTCGCACAGTTGCAGCACACAGGGGCTGCACAGGCTTTACAAGCAGTTGTAGAAGCGATGGAAAGTCATTCCACCCTGACATCAGCGGAAGCTCAGAAAATCACTAAAAAGCTCAGTAAAGAGAAAAATCTTAACAAAGGGCTAATTATGCGATCGCTCAGAGCCGCTCTGACAGGTGCAATGCACGGCCCTGACCTGATAGAATCTTGGGTAATCCTTCACCAGCGGGGGACGGCTAAAACCCGCTTGCTTGATGCCATTAGCAACTTGAATTTGCCGGCTGTTGGTGTCGCGGCCGAAACTCCTACCCCAGAACAGCAAAACGCGGGAACTGCAACCGAAACTTCTGTCGCACAACAGCCGGCAGCGTCCGTTTCACCAGCCGAAATACCGACTTCAGCACCAGAGGTTTCAGCAGTCGAAATATCGGCTCCTGAAGCAGTGGCGGCGCCCGTTTCAGCAGTCGAAATACCGACTTCAGAAACAGGCGAAGTGTCGGCTCTTGAACCAACCGACGGGGAGGTTGCAGCAGTCGAAATACCGGCTCTTGAAACAGCCGCAGCAGCAGTTGAAATACCTGCCGCCAATCAGCAAAAAACTATTGCGAGTGGAGAAATGACTTCATCAAACGAACCAGAAACAACCGTTATCATCACCGACATTCCTGCCGGAAATGAAGCAGACAGTTCGCTCGGTACAACAAAAGTCATAATTACCGACGAACCGCCAAGTCAGACCCAGCAGATCAAAGAACAAATTATCTCAATTTTGTCCGAGTTTCCCGCTTACATCGGCAGCTTTTACGAGCAATACAAAAGTCCCCTGACTGTTATCGGTGTAATTGTAGCCTCGATTATCTCTTTGAAAGTGCTTTTGGGGATAATAGATGAACTCAACGACATCCCCCTGCTAGCACCCACATTCGAGCTAATTGGTATCGGATACACCGGGTGGTTTATCTACCGCTATTTGCTGCGATCGTCCAACAGGCAACAATTAGCTCAAGAAATTCAAGCCTTGAAAGAACAAATTTTCGGCAAAAAATCCTAGATTTTTGCTGTAATTTGTTGAATTTATGCCCGACATTGACAACTTTAAATAAGTTGTGAGTGTCGGGTTTTTAAATGACTAATGACTGTTGACTGTTGATCCCTCTTTTGTCACTTTCGGCAGAAAATAATCTGGGATGGTTATAGCATAAGACTTTTACTAAAAACCTTGATTGCAGCCATTCTGTTAGAAAATAACTGCTCAAATCCTTAATCTATCTACAGTTGAAAATTTTGGTCTCATTTTTAATTTCCCAGAGTGACAAAAGAGGGATAATTCGTTGATTAGGGGCGTGTTTTTGCCTGCCCTCAATGTCTCTAATTTTGTGGCGATGACGCTGTAACGCATGAGGGAAAAGGAATTGGAGTTTACAAATTGGGTGTTGTTGGACTGGAATTCATTCAAGTGGTATCGACGTACAATCAGCCGCCGAGGCGGTGAGACTCATTAAACAAGCTCAATCAGTAAGACAAGGCCCGCCCCAAGCAGTGATGTTTCGCTTGCCGTGCGGTGAAGGGCACAAAGCTCAAAACCGAAGCAATGGAGTTGTTGGGAAAACTTACACCCACCATTAAAGTGATCAAACCAGTCATTCACCAAAAACAAGTGATTGCTGATTCTTCGGGTCAAGCAGCTACGGTGTGGGATTTGGGCGGTCAACCTGCCTCATATTCTGGCAAAGAGTACAGCCGACTGTTTAAGGAAATCATGGGAGTGTTGAAATGAGTACCAAGAAACGCAAACCGCTGGGCAGTGCGATGGAAGAGTTTGTTTTCGGTACAAAGGAAGCTGCATCGCCAACACCACCAGAACTTGTATCGTCAGCACCAACGCCCACAGCATCGCTAACACCAGAAGCTGCATTGCCCGCAACACCACCACCGGAAATTGCATTGCCAGTCGCTACACCACCGAAGCCGGAAGCCTCTGCACCACAACCAGTTTCCATCCAATCAAAGGAGCCTAGCCTTATGAGTAAACTGCAAGCACCGGATAAAGAAGCCACGGTCAGGTTTACCGTGGATATGTCCGAAACTCTGCACCGTAAACTGTCGATGTTAGCCACAAAGACGGGGCGCAAGAAAGTGGACCAGAGTGCGGATGTTACTGGAGGATGGGTTGAAAGAAGAGGCTTAGGGGTAAGGATTCTCTTGATATTGTGCGATCGCTGTACTCTGAGGGTGGCGATCGCTTTTTCATGCTAACGGGACTTAACCAACAAGTTTTCAGGCAAAACAAAGCTTTCCTTAATCTTTGAGAGGTAGGGCCTTCAGGTTATTTTATCCCCTTTGACGTATTTTCTTTGTCTAGCAAGGGTTTTAACGCTATTAACTGTGAAAATTTGTTTAAGTCCCACTAGCAAAAGGAAAAGTTAGGAAATTAGAGAAATCAGGCTACTAAGAGACAAGCTGTGATCTAGCGTGCAACTATTTTTTTGTCGATATTAACCTAAGCTGAGCTCGATAGATTATGCAAGATCCGACTTTTCCGACTTTACGATCCGACTTTTCCGACTTACAAAGGCGGGGGAGAAGAAATCTTATAGAGATAAGATGCGTCTCAAAAGCTGTGGAAGTAATTAATAGACTTTTATAGCTCTTGAACGATACAGTTATAATCAGGGTTTAACGCTAGAAAAGGGGCTTCTACTTAATTACTGACCTATTCACAGTGGCCGAGATCACACGTCGAGCGTGAAATTACGGCTATTACTTAGCTCGTAATTTACAGAATAGTGCGTACATCATTTTTATATCAGTAAATCCCCTATGGACGGAGAGATATAAGGATGTACTAATTATCTCAAGAACTATTTGCTCTCGAAGTGAATGTAAATTGGGGCATTTCTTCTCAACCTATTTCTAAGTTACTCAGGCCCAAACCAGGAAATGTTGAATTTTTGCCTTCCATGACGTTTTCTTTACACAAGTTTTATTGATTTCCCTTGACAGGCATCTCTCTAAAGAATTAAGCTAAGTATGTCTAGAGATAGATGACCAATAAACAAACTGAGGAATAAAGGTTGCAAAAAGATTAAATTGAGTCTATAGAGGGTAGTAGCTCGAAAAATCCGAGTATTACTGCTCCCAAGGTATTCAACAGCGGACGTATGGATGCAATAGCAGCGTCCGGCAAGAAATTTCCTACTGAGCCAACTTTTTGAAAGGTGCTTAAAGAAATCGGAGAAGAGCGGGTGCAGTTAGCGGTCTTCCAAGTCAAAGCGAGCGCTCCACCCACACAAAGGCAATATAGGGCGTCTAAATAAATTGTGTGATTTTTTCTAGGAACAATCCCCCGTTTGGTTGTCCTGCTCACTCCGAGATAGGTACTCTTAACACTACCCCTATCTATTTAGATAAAAGTGTTGCAACAAATAAATGATCCAAAATCAAGCAGAGTTACAAAAGATTTCAACAAACCATTTTTTCAAGCTTGGTAAACAACGTAAGTTTCTGTACGACTGCTTATTTACCCCCTTCAACAGCCAACGCCTTTCCTCATGGAAAAGCCTGACAACAATCGCGCTTGCCTCGACGGCGCAGTGCCGGGACGGTTTCACGATCGGGTGCGATCGCGAAAAGTAAAAGCGTTCGCGCTCTGATCAACTATGTAGCGCCTGCTCCCCGGCTCCGCCTTGCCGACGCGATCGCAATCTTAGGTTGTGCCACTTGCGTAAGTCCTGTACAAAATTTGATTAAACGGAGAGTGAATTTGTCAATGGATATCAATTTATCAGCAGTAAATAATCCTTTGGTTAATGTTTCTGAAAACCAGCTTAATCACTTAAACTGGCTTTTACCTGATTCCCCTTTTCCTATGCTGTCGCAAGTTGGCAGTCAGATGATGATGCCGCAGCAAGGAGATTTATTAAATTTTTCTCCGTCATCAGAGGGTTTTGCTGGGGGTATAGAAACTTCTTTAAACGCTTCTAGAGATTGGTCTGAGCGAGTGGCTAAGGGTGCTGATCCTTTGATTGGGATTATTGATTCTGGCTTTAGTGCTTTTCATCCCGATCTGAACTATGACAATTTGATTTTGGGTAGCGATCGCATCGACAATGATCGTAATCCCCTCTCCTCAGTAGCGAGTGAGAGTGAACATGGAACAAGTATTTTAGGAATTATCGGTGCAACTCGAAACAACAATCTGGGGATTGATGGAATTAATGATCGAGCTAAGATTTGGTTAAGTCGAGCGATCGGTAGTGGAAAATGGGCAGATTCGCTGATCGAATTTGTAGATCAAGCCAAAGCACTTGGTCAGAAAAATGCCGTTATCAACCTCAGTTTCGATTTAACCCAAATTAACTCTGATGGTAGCATTACACCTCGTACTCAACTAACCTCAGCAGAGTTAGCCGCTTTAGATTATGCCCGACGCAATCAAGTAATTATCGTAGCTGCGGCAGGAAATAGCGGGCTTGAGCAAATGTCCGCTTTAGGGCAAGCTTCACGGTTATTTGACAATATCATTACCGTAGGGGCTGCTGATGGCTACGGACGGGCGAATTATTCAAATTACGGTCAATCTCTCGATATTCTCGCCCCTGGCGGAACAATCGAAAATCCTGTTTTCTCCCTGAGTACCTTTAATAGTGATGGGATTACTGAGGTTTCAGGGACATCCATCGCCACTGCTAAAGTTACAGGGGGGATTTCGCTGATTTGGGAAGCTAAACCCGATCTGAATTATGGTCAAGTCCTTGATATTATTAAGCATAGTGCTAAGGATATTGGTAAGTCAGGATGGGATGCGGAAAGCGGTTTCGGGCTACTCGATATCCAGACAGCACTGGATTTAGCCAGAAGAACCACGCCTACGCTTCACGATTTTGTTAGCGATACGGGAAGTCGATCGCTGATCCTGGAAACAGAAAGATGGTATGGGAACGATGGAACGATCGCCAGTGAGCAAGCAAGCGGCTTTGGTAGCTTTGTTAACAACGTTGTTAACAAAGTTGTTGATATCTTTAACCCGTTTGCAGAAGCGGAAAAACAACTCAGTGGATGGATTAATTCAGGCAAAAAGGAGGTAGAAAAAAAATTAGGGAATCTAACCGCCCTAGTTCGTAATTCGGGAATTAGCGGATTAAAGAATGAAATTAGCGGGTACACGGGGCGGCTAAATGGCGCTCGTGGTCAATTAGATAATTTATTTAATGATGTCTTTAGTTCGCCGATCGCTACTTTAAAATCTAATATCTCCGGGTTGGTTCAGAAAATACGATCTCTTCCATCAGTCGATAGCTTGCTGCCAAATGTCAATACCTTAAGTGCGAATCTGCAATCAAGTAGCGATAAATTTAACAAGCAGTTCGCGGAAATAGGGAAATCAATAGAGAGTTTCGTTGGAAATTTCGACTTTCAAGCTGGCGATGTCTTCTCTGGAAAAACCTCATCAATCGCAGATGGCTACAAACAGATTGCTGATCTTGATAAACAAATTCTCTCTTTAGGCGATCGCTTGACTGCCGAAATATCGGGTATTCTCCAATCTTCTGTGGGCTTACCAACTCGAATCCTGCAACCGCTCCGGGCTACCGTCGATAGCTTGACGAGTTCGGCAAACAGGATTTTAAATCAGTTCGATTTAAACGGTTTGTGGAATACGGCGAATAGTCAGGTCAGAGGGATTTATAATCAGGTAAACGGCGCGATCTCTGGCATCAACAACCGAGCGAACGATTTGATTAATTCGGTGACGAGATCGATAGATGGCGCGGGAGTAACTGCTACTAAAGCCATAACTTCCATAGCCGATAGAATTTTACCGAGTTGGGTTCCTTCTTCGATTCGGAATAAATTCCTCAGTGCGATCGACGATCCGCTCGCTCCGGCTATTAAGGCAGCAAAAAATTTACTATCGAATGAATTTACTAATTTCGCGAAAGGTGGCTGGAATTCGATAGCAGGTCAATTAACTTCCCTCGATCGTTCTTTATCCGGTTACGTCAATAGCGCGTTTAATACCGCTAAAAACTCCTTGCCAACGTTGACCGACTTTAACAGCGCCAGTTCGAGACTTAATTCTCTAGAAACAACCGCTAATAGCCGCGTGTCAAGCATCATCGGGGATTTGGGACGACGCTTTTCCCCAACCTCGGTTATTGATGCTTTTAAAAACACAGTACAAAAGTCGTATTCAACTTTGGATCAGAAAATTTCTGATGGTTTCTCAAAATTTGAAGCGACGGTGACAGATAAAGCCAAATCGATCTGGCAAGATACTCAAAATGTTGCCCAACAACTCGATAAAGAGGTATTGGGTATTGAGCAGTCATTGAAAGATATTGATGCTATCTTGAAAAATCCGGGAAGTATCGACGATATCACCCGTCGTCGTTACCAGGATCTCAAGAACAAATACGAATCTGCCAAGGCTTTCGTCAACGATAAGTTAGTTGATCCCGTTGTCAAGGAAGCCTTAGGAATTTTAGACAAAGGGCCCAATTTGATCGCCCTGGGATTAAAACCCCTTAGTACCTCAAGCCTGAATTTAGAGCAGCTCTGGAAAGAAAAATGGAGTCCGATGATCGAAAATATCCTCGGTAGCGTTGATAATTCCTATGCTAAATTGGGGGGTGCGATTATCAATGTTCTAGAAGGAGAGTACACAAAAGCCTGGGGCGATCTCAAGCAATCCTTTAAAAGTAGTTCCCTTGGTCAAATCGTTGAGGCAGGAAAATTAGCTATTAAGGGCAAATGGGAAGATGCAGGGGAAACAGTTTTAGGAGCATTCGGTTTCTCAGTGGATTTTCTAAAAAATCAGTCTCAACGGTTTCTCTCCTCTAATGCTGTCACCAGTACTGCGGCTCAAGCTCTCAAGACCACCGGAATCAGTATGAAAACAGCACAAGCCGCTCTTGATGGGATCGGGGGAGTGGATAAATATAGCGATGATGACCAAATTCAAGCAGTTTTGAACATTATCGGTCACTATAATATTCCGATAGTGAGTTATGTTGCCAAAGCTGCTAACCTGGCTTACGACCTCGCCAGAGCGGGTAAAGATTTCGCGTCTAACTTAGTTACTACTGTGCAGTTGGTAGATGGTAGTTCACTGGAGATTGGTAGTGGTGAGACAGGAACAAAGCGGTTGATTTCCGGTGTACTTTCCCTCGTCAAAGTGCAGAATGCTTCCGATTGGGTTGATGCAGCCTTTTCCCTTAAAGATGCACTAACGACCAAAAAAGTAAATAAAGATCCTTTCTACGTCAACGCGATGGGTTCTGTACTGGAAGCGATCGATGTGCGTAATGGGAAAAACTGGGTTGAGGGAGCTTACGATCTCTTCAATCCAGTCAAGGGCGATAAAAGTAAATTCGCTGGTGCTGCTGCTAACATTATCATCGCCGCCGTAGATATCGATAAAAATAAACAGCAGGATGTGAAAGTTTGGGCTACTGATATCTGGAAAGTGATCGATGATCCGAAGAGTAGCGCAGGTTTCATCGAGCAATATTTACAGGGTGAGGCGAAAAACCGCCTGAAAACTTTTTCCGGACTGAAAGACGCTCAAGTCGATACCCTTGTAGCTCTTGTTAAAGATGTCTGGAAAGAAAACTACGAGGATGCTCTAGGGAAAGGTTTCGAGCTTGCGGGCTTTGGTCAGCAAGGTATGGCTTTAGTTGGCGCATTCAAAAAGCTACAAGAGAAAAAATATACTGATGCGATCGTGCAACTGGTAGGTGCGGTTGGTTCTCGTGAAGCAGCGCAATTTGTGCAGATTGGTGATGCGATTAGCAAAATCAATTTTAAGACCTTAGACTTTGACGAATCGAAGCAAAACGCCCTGGTTGCCATTCTCACCGCAGTTGGTAGTAATAATCCAAACCTTGAGAAACAAAAAGCATTCAAAGCCTTCGCTCAAGCCAAAGCTTAATTTACTCTCTGGGGGATTTTCCCCCACATTCCTAATTAACTTTACTCGGAAAAAATCATGGACAATATTCCTTTTGCACCCTTAGAAGGTACAAATCAATCTGTATTTCCTTTCCCTGAATTGGATCGTTCTGTGCAATCTGTGGATAGTGGTTTACTGGAAATTGATGGTGAAATTATTTCCATCGAACGAGGATTAGCCTATCTAAAAAATTCAGGAGAACTACCCAAATTTCTATTGGAAATTACTAGACAATATTTGCTTGAGAAAGAAGTTAGAGAACGGGCGATTGCAGAACCCAGTTTAGAGGTATTAGAGCAGTTTATTCTAGAATTGCGAATGCAACAGGGATTGACAACTATCGATAAATTTCAAACTTGGTTGGCGAGTCAGGGCTTAAGTTATCATGACTTCCGAGAGAAAATGAAATTTCTCATCCAAATAGAAACTTGTAAAACAAACATCACCGAACCCCAACTAGAAAGTTATTTCTTGGAACAACAAAAAAACTTAGAAAAGCTAGTTTTATCTCGTATCGTTGTTGATAGCTCTCAAATCGCACAGGATTTAAAAGATAAATTGGAAAAGGGTTCCGTTGATTTCCCTCAACTAGCAAAAGAATACTCGATAGTCGATGATGCAGTAATTGGGGGAGCATTAGGGTCAGTCTCTCGCGGGGATTTACCCAAAGAAATTGCGCTATCCCTAGAAAATTGTACAGCAGGGCAGATTATTGGTCCATTAGTGATCGAGACTCGGTATTGTTTATTAAAAGTCGAGGAAATTATCCCGGCTCAATTAGATAATTCTCTCAAACAAGCATTACAAATAGAATTATTTAATCAGTGGCTAAAAAATCGCATTCAATCGGCAAATCTTCAAGTATTATTGTCTGAAAACAAACCACAATAAGTAGGGCTTGCAAACGCTTTCGGTAGTCCCTGGGGGGTGACAAAGAGGTCTACGAAATAGACTGTATAAGGGTTGCAGCCCGCATACCTTGTTGATAAAAGCGGCGTTGATATCACGTCCGGTCGATTAACCATGATTAAACTTTTGCTTCCGGCCACCAATAGAAATGAGTCAAACCACTGATTAACTGTTTGAGATTTAACAGTTTTCGACATCGCTCAAATAA
>NZ_JAUBPR010000241.1:0-3052 GCF_036700845.1 Microcoleus sp. S13_C5 | reverse complement strand
CTTCTTTGAACACAACTTGATATTTTTTATTATATCATATTAGTTGTTTGTGTAATTAATTTTGTTTGACTACTTAGAAGCACATAATCTCTGGCTGCACGCAATCCAGAAGCTTTTAGTCCCCGAGTGGTTTGTTCAGAGATCGATCGCCAACTTTGTTCTAGAGTTTCTAGAGGTGCCACCAGTTCTTGACCAGGTTGCAGAGGTTTTTCATCAATTCCTTCTCCCCCTCGAATTTCTACATCCCCTCGCGTATTGCCTCCAGAGTGACAACAATCCAACACCACCGTAACGGTTAGTTTTTTATCTACCAATTCCTTCAACAGTGTTGCTAGCTCGAGATCGCGGAGATACTGTCCTTCTGAAGTGCCAATATCTGTAGGAACTAATCCCTCATCAATTTCATCCTCACCTTTAATAGATGTGAAAACAGTTTTTGCCCGTCCACCATGTCCAGAGTAGTGAATATATACTTGCGCTCCTTCCGCAGCCATTTCCCCCAGTTTCCTAAAGGAATCGATCATATTCTGACGAGTTGGTAGTTTTTCCGGTAATTCTACAGGCTTGGTGAGTTCATTAGGGTTAACCGAAGCTGTCAGTTTCAAAATTTGTGCTTTGGGAACTTTCCTCTCATTAATTAAGAAAGCTTCTACACGATCGATATCTCGTACACAGCCCCCAAGATTTTTGTAAAGACTACCATTAGGCAATCCATTCGGCATATAGCAGTCAATACCGATTAATAGTGCGTAAATATTCGGTGTTTGTTCAGGTTGGTTAGTCATTTTAATTCGTTACTCTCGTGTCTTTTTCTAATTCATTCAGAGCGTTGGTGTATCGGCAGAGTTCTGGAGCCGCAAATTCAAGCTCTTCAGAAGACTCTGCCTATTCAGAAACGCATTTTTAAGTTCAAGATTTGGTTGACTCGATCGCGAACAGTTCAAGCCATTAGCTCGCGGGTTTTGACAGCGACAATTCCGTCTGGCTTCAAACCCTTCTGCTGCTGAAATTCCTTGACGGCTTTATCTGTTGCTGGCCCAAATTCACCATCAGCCCCAACTACAATCCCAGCCTTTTTCAAACCCTCCTGAAGCTTGAGTACATCCGAACCTTCCATTCGGGGCATCGCCAAGCGCAACGTTCTGGGTTTGTCATTCCACGGCGCTTTAGGAAACCCTGGAGCAGGAGAGCGATTAAGTGCATCCTCAGTTTGAGAACCAAAACCGCCATCTTCGCTAATCGTTTCATTAGGATGATTCTGATTCCAAAGCTGCTGAAATGCGAGTATTGATTTGCTGCGAAGATCGATCGTGCAGCCGCCTTGGTAGTCGAAGTGAGGAGGATCGCCCGGTAATGGATTCCAGCCATACCGCATCAAATAAACTTCCCAGCCTGTTGCATCTTCAATGTCGATCGCTAACCCAGTTTGGTGGTTGCTGGCTCCCGGTGGAGCTACAGGATTAGAGTTGTTGAAGCGATCGTTATACAGCAGCATTTGCTGAGCGATCGTGCGGTAGGCAGAGTTTACCTGCATAGTTTGACCTCGATCTTGAATCGCTCTCTGGAGTGCCTGTTTTGCAGGGGCTTGTACATAGGGAAAGGCTGCATCCAGCAAGTCTACATTGAGGTCATCAAAACTGACAAAGGCATCTGGCATCATCAATTGCAGTTGATATATCAACTGCTGGGATAAGCCATTTACCACGGCCGTCGAAGACATGGGTGCATCTTTGAGCAATCCGGGAAAACTGCCTTTAATTTCCAACATATCCCGTTGGACAAATTCTTCACAGGCTTCGACAATTACAGGTTGATTAAAGAGAAGATCGCTTGATTCAGTCATGGTTTTCTCCAATCTGTTTGAATTTAGTTACACAATCGATGTTATAGTCCCAATTCTTTTCGCGTTTGGGCACCTACAACACCATCCGCCATTAGCCCTTTCTGCTCCTGAAACTGCCTCACTGCCTTGTCAGTATCATTACCAAATACTCCATCAGGTTCGAGATTGATTCCTGCTGCTTTCAAAGCTTTTTGTACTTGACGAACATCCTCACCTTGCATGACAGGAGCGGTGAGTTTCAAGGTGCGAGGTGCTTCTGAGATTGTTTCACCTGTTACTTCTTCGCCTGTTCCTTCATAGGTTAAGAATGACTGCCAGGGATTTCCCAAAAACAGTGCTCGTTCAGCCAATCGTCGGCGTGTCAGCCCTAGCCAGGGTTCACCATTTACCTTATTCCACACAGGAAACTGATTAGCTGCTCCTTGATAATTTCCCTGGTTCAAAAGCTTCAGAAGAGTTGAATCTCCAAAAGCTTCAGGGCCGACATTGAAGCAGAAACAAACCAGTGCAGAAAAGTGGTTGTCATTTATCTCAACTTCAACGGCATCCTCAACAAAGGATTCAAATTTTTCTAAATCGAGGTGCAGCAATTCTTCTGCTTGCGTTTGGCTAATCGTCTGTCCTGGAAAAACATCGTCGCCAGTGTGTCCGTAACCAATTGTCCAAACTCCACCGCCATCATCATAAGCAGTCAGCTCGCATCCTTCAAACGTAGTGAGAAGCTTAAAGCCTTCTCCATTGATATGCTTTGAACCTCTGCGTTCTGCCACTTCAGGCGGTTGTTTTTCTGGAGGATTAATGTTGTATGTTTTAGCTACGCTGAACTTTAAAGCATCAATTAATGCTTTTACTTGCCCATTTGTCTCCGTGACTTTAACGGCTAGGTCGTCTTTTATTTCGTACACGCGACCATCGCCGAAGATTTCAAGTGATCTTGGCATTTTAGTTTTTTCTTTTGAAAAGGTAGATGAACTCGAAAGACGCATCCTCAAGATCCCGATCGCCAAACTTTTGCCTGCCTCTCACAACGTGTGAAAAGATTTTATCAATTGATACTTGTTATCAAAAGTCTTTATCTGACCAGTGATTTCACTGACTACGCCTGTTCCAAAGTCATTTCCGGTATTTTCTCTAATACCAATTTTATGTGAAGTTGCATATAATAGAGAGATAGCTTGTATGGTGCGTTTATGAGTCGTAGTTTAAAAA
>NZ_JAUBPR010000074.1:0-34115 GCF_036700845.1 Microcoleus sp. S13_C5 | reverse complement strand
CCAAGGCAGCCAGCGCCCGGACGGCTCCGGCTGAAGCCGGAGCACCTTTGTTAAGAAAGATGTGAGTAAGGCATAGCCTTAATCAGGGCGAAGAAGCTGTAAAAGTCAACCCCTAATCCCCGATTTTTTTGGGAATTTAGGGGGAGTTCGACTCAGCTACCACCCTTAAAATACAAATCTGTATATTATTATTAAATGGAACATCTATCTATTCTAGAACAAGCTGCCCAATCTAATTCTAAACCATCTCCCGACGCTGTAGTCGCCGCTCTCCTAGAAGCCGAGAAAAACGCGAAAAAAAATAAAATTCGCTATTCTTTCGAGCAATTAACCGGCAACTGGCAACTGTGCTTTATCACCGGCACAAAAAAGACTCGACAAAAAGCGGGGATTGTGTTGGGTGCGGGACGTTACATCCCTCAGTGGATTGCGAAAATTCAAATTGCTTATGCGGCCGAACCTGTTGCTGAAGGGGAAGAGAATGGCGAAATCGGCAGGGTGGAGAATTCGGTGCAAGTTGGGGCGATCGCACTAACTCTTTCGGGGCCGACTAAGTTTTTGGTTAATAAAAATATTTTAGCTTTTGATTTTACCAGAATTACCGTGAATTTGTTGGGTAAAACTGTGTATCAAGGATTTATTCGCGGTGGAGAAGCGCGGGAGGCGGATTTTTTTAGTTTGAGTGTGGGGAAGCAGGCATTTTTTGCATATTTTCTGGTAGAAGAGGGGATAATTGCCGCTAGGGGAAGGGGCGGCGGCTTGGCTTTGTGGGGGAGAGTTTAGAGCAATTGAGGAGGCGATCGAGTAACTGTTTTTGATAGCAGCCCCGTATTGGCGAATTCCCAGGGGATTGTGGACCAGAAATACAGTCGAGATTTTCTGCATATTAACTCAGAAGGCTATGCGGCACTCAACAAGGAAATCACTGGTATCTTGGTACCGTAGGATCATGCTAAGGTGGCTAATTCCGTTTATTTGACTCAGGAGTAGAATTGTTAACACTGAAGGTCAAAATTGAATGTTAAAATATAATAGAATCCCTTAGCGTGCTTGAATTCCAGTTATGGCTGAAAAATTAACAGTTAAAAACTTTGCTGGTATCACAGATTTGGAGATTGAGATCAAGCGCATAAATATACTCATTGGCCCCCAAGCCAGTGGTAAAAGTGTTTGCGCCAAACTTCTTTTCTATTTTAAGAACTTCGTATGGGAAATTTTATCGGTTGTAGAGAACGAGCAGACCAAACGCAACCTAGATTCCAACTATTCTAAGAAGTTCGAGGAATATTTTCCTCCCGATTCTTGGGGAGAACAAGATTTTTTCATACGGTATGAAATTGCAAATGTTTTTATAGAAGTTAGTAGGAAACAGGATATTAAAGGCAAGATTTTTTTCAACTATTCCGAATTATTCAAGAAAGAACTAACAGACTTACGCAATTTTTTAAAAAAATCAAAATATCAAAGCTCTGACAAAAATGCTAAGTATGATAATCTTGATAGGTTATATTTAACAAGACAAGTTTTAAGAGAGCACTTGGTAAACTTTTTAGACAGATTTATCTGTCGAGAGGCAGCCTTCAATCAGCTTTTTATTCCTGCGGGTCGTTCTTTTTTCTCTATTCTTCAGATAAACATTTTTTCTTTTCTGTCGAGCAGTAACGCGCTAGATCCATTTCTAAGGGACTTTGGTTCAATATATGAAAATATAAAAAGTGCGCGTCTAATATCTAGAGGTAGACTTGAAAAAAAAGATATACAAGAGGAAATAAACACGCTAATCGAGAAGTCTCTATGTGGGAAGCACGTACATGAGAAAGGGAAAGATTTTCTGGAGGTTGCAGATGGGAGACGCATTAGTATTGCAAACTCATCTTCCGGTCAACAGGAAACATTGCCTCTTACAATTATGCTAGCTGCACTACCTTTTTTAGCTTCCTCGCCTATCGGGCAAACAGTGTATATTGAGGAGCCAGAAGCGCATTTATTTCCAAGCGCACAGCGTAATATTGTCGAGTTGATCGCTACTGTATTTAATTATCGCAAGGAGCAACTTCAATTCTTCATAACTACCCATAGTCCCTATGTCCTAACAGCACTTAATAATTTACTCCAGGCTGGTATCCTTTATCAAGAATCAAGCGGAGATGTGCAGCGTCAATTAGAAAAAATTGTGTCTAGATACAAATCACTAGATGTTTCCGATCTCTCAGCTTATGTTTTAATGGATGGAAAATGCCGTAGTATTGTGTGTCCTGAGACTGGATTAATAGATGCAAAAGTGATTGATTCTGTGTCTGATGACCTAGCTATTGAATTCGAGCAACTTCTGAACTTAGTTTGAATCGTATATGAAAAGTCTTCCAGAGTGTGAGGAATATAGATATGACACAAAAATTGTATTGCACGAGAACAAAAGTAAAATAACTTTCCTCAACCCGAATCAAGACAAAATATTAATAATTAAGGTGGATGGATGCGTTATCAGTGACAACGAGACTTTGCGTTGTGACTACGCACTTATGCCTTCGGATGAAGTAGAAATCTATGTAGAGTTGAAGGGAAGCGATATTGTCCATGCAGTTGCACAAATAGAATCAACTATTAAATTACTTTCGGACAATCCCCAAAAAATCAAGAAGCTATGTTTTGTCGTGTCTACTCGTGTGCCTAGACAAACAACAAGTATACAGCACATACAAAGTCAGTTTTAAAAAAAGTTTAATGGTAGTTTCCGCGTCAAAAATATTCAAGATGAGTATGATTTAAGCACTTGTATAAGCTAAACCTGTTTTTTCTAGGGGCTGTTATTATGTTTATTGAGACAGTCAATCATGCCAAGGCTGTTTCATTCTCCCGAGGCTCGCCAGGGGTGGAAACCCCTGTCTAATAGCTGAAGTCGTCTTCAGACGACTGAAAGAGTTATTTATAGTCTTCATAGCGAGGACTTTCGCTATGAGGCAGGGGTTAAAACCCCGACGGAGTTAATGCGGAGTCGCTACAATTGTCCCCGTCATTTGTGTTTATTTCTTAGGTGCGATCGCACACAACTTCAAACACACCCCCTGGAATAAACCGACACAAAGCCCTCCGCCGATCGTCCGCATCTTGGCGATTGACAAAACGCGCAATTGTATAGTGCTCAGCATTCGGTAAAATTCGGACGATCGCCCAAGAAGTGCGATCGCCCCCCTTTGACTTTTCAGGTGTTTTCCCTCGCGGATGTGAGTTGAGTTCGATCGCGGGGCGATCGGCGATCGTCGGAGAATTTGCTTTTCTGAGAGTGTTGAGGTAGCGGGCGATCGTACTTCCATTGAGATTCGCCCCGACGCGCAGAATCAGAAACACCGCAAAGCTTTCGATCTCTGGCCCAGTCATGCGCGCGCGATCGGCATCAAAATCCTCATCAGAATAGCTGCGGATACCCGACAGCAGTTGCGTGATGCCAAAATCATTCACAGCTTGTTGATAGCCGCGGGTATATTCGCTGCCGTCGCTCACAGGCTTTACCATAGTAATAGGTGCGATTCGTTTAGTCGAAACCCGAAAGGGGGGATGGCTAGCAGCGATGGGGTAAACCCATCAGGGTTAGAGTTCGCACTTTAATCCCCCATCGATGACAACTTACTCTTCATGCAGGTGAGGAAACCTAGTCGAGCATCTAGCTAAGACAACTAGGGTAAAACGGGAAAGATAAAGGTGCAAGCCAACATCATAACCAAAATCCATAATAAACCAAGTCCTGACATCATGGTGCGTGATTGAAAGCACACAAAGAGCCCGATATGAATCTGGTTTCTCCTACACAAAGACTGACAACCTTTGTGTAAAGCGGAGGTGAAAGCGGTCAATCGGGATAGCTGAATACCGACACCGCAAGCAAAAATCCTATAACCGAATCATTACGAAAGTAATGAAGTCGTGGGGTAGAAGCGCAAGCTAACGAATTGTCGATACAACCGTCGTAATAGGGTACCAGAGGATATAAGCTAGTCAGAAAAATCTGAACTTCTGGGTCAGGAATATCTGACAAGGGTAAGGACTATCAGGATTCTAATACCGAGATAGCGCACCACCTAGAACCCCGGCGGAAAAGACGAACCCTAACGGATTTAATCAATGGACAGTAGGAACGAAGTAATCCTTTTGTATGCTCCTCATCAAATCGATTGTCGAGGTAGGCTGTCACGCTATAAGCTGCGAAAGGCTGGGATGGTTTAAGAAGCTAATGCCTAACCTGAAATAACAGGTAATGCCGAAAAAGGGATGGGGTAATGCCCAGGATATGCAGACGTAAACCGCGAAGGTGATTAAGTGAAAAGGTGCAATTAGTAATGAACAAGCCTAATTCTGATTTGGGAACAAATACAGAGGGATGGAAGGCTATTAATTGGCGTCAAGCCGAAAGATATGTTTTCAAGTTGCAAAAACGCATTTTCGCGGCTAACCGTTGTGGAGATGTCAAGAAAGTTCGTAAACTTCAAAAGACGCTGATGAGGTCTTGGTCTAATAGGATTTTGTCAGTAAGAAGGGTCACTCAGGACAACCAGGGAAAAAAGACGGCAGGAGTGGATGGGCTAAAAAGCTTGCCCCCAGCAGCTCGTCTAGAACTGGCAAGGGAATTAAAGCTAACTGGCAGATCTAAACCGACTAGAAGAGTTTGGATACCAAAACCAGGAAGTAATGAAAAACGCCCGCTGGGTATACCCGTAATGTACGACAGAGCCTTACAAGCCGTAGTAAAATCCGCACTTGAGCCGGAATGGGAGGCAATTTTTGAGCCTAACAGTTATGGTTTCAGACCGGGCAGGTCATGCCACGATGCGATTAAGCAGATTAAAGCCTGTATTCAACATAAAGCGAAGTTTGTATTAGATGCAGACATAGCCAAGTGTTTTGACCGCATCAACCATTATGAACTACTCCAAAAGTTGAATATAAAAGGCAAAGTCAGGAGACAAGTAAAATCCTGGCTAAAATCTGGAGTAATTGACGATGGAGTGTTCACTGCAACATCTGAGGGTACGCCACAGGGTGGGGTAATTTCTCCACTATTGGCAAACATTGCCCTCCACGGGCTTGAAAATACACTCATGGAATATGCCAGAACCATAGACTTGAAAAACAAGCGTGGTCATCAAGAAAGCCAGCGAGACAAAGTAAATTCCTTGAGTTTCATCAGATACGCTGATGATTTTGTGGTCTTACACAAAGATAAGCTCGTAGTTCAAAGATGCCGGGAGATAATTTCGGAATGGTTAGCTGGCATGGGTTTAGAATTAAAACCTGAGAAGACGAGGCTAACTCACACTTTCAATGATGAATTAAGTGAGGATGGTAAAGCTGGTTTTGACTTTTTAGGTCATCACATAAGACAATACCCTGCTGGAAAACATCGGAGCAGTTTAAGTACGCACGGTGAGATATTAGGTTTTAAAATACTCATTACCCCAAATAAGAAGTCAAGTAAGGCTCACCAAGAGGAAATCGGAAGAATCATCAAAAAACATAGGTCATCGCCACAATCGGCGTTAATTAAAGACCTAAACCCTGTAATAAGGGGATGGACTTCTTTCTATACAAGCTCTGACGCTAAAACCGTTGGAGAACTCTCTAAACAGGATGACCTCACATACCTGAAACTTCGACGTTGGGCAAAACGCCGCTGTAAAAATAATACCAATGCAGGGCATCGACTGTATTGGCATTCTTTTGGCGGTAAGAACTGGGTATTCTCAACCAAAAAAGAGGGAGCGAACCCCCTTCGGTTACTAAAGCATAGTGAATTCGAGTGTAGCAGCACCGACTATGTGAAAGTTAAAGGGGATAAAAGTCCTTACGATGGCGACCTGGTTTATTGGAGTTCAAGGATGGGGAAAAATCCTGAATTGTCAAGTCGATTGGCACTGCTGTTAAAAAAGCAGAAGGGTAAATGTTCTCATTGCGAATTTACTTTCAGAAATGAAGATGTAATGGAAGTTGACCATATCGTCCCCAGAGCCATTGGAGGTAAGGATGAGTACAAAAATCTTCAACTATTGCATCGGCATTGTCACGATGTTAAAACTAAAACCGACTTGGAATTAATCAGGAAACAAAACCTGGAACCCGTATCTTCAGGAAAGAAACCAACAAGTCGAAAGAAGGGGAAGCCCTCAAATAACAAGAGTACACCCGAGTAGCCGTGTGCTGGGAAACTGGCAAGCACGGTTCCGAATGGGAGGGAGAGGGTAGTAATATTCTCTCTCGACCCTACCTCTCCTTTTATGTGGATTGTCTCCTTGTATTTGGGGAGCCCTAAGCCAGCGCGAGCCCTCGGAAAGTTCAGCGCTGGCTTTTGACTTTATCAGATTATACCACTTAAACGTTACATATATGTGTCGTAGATGACGTGAACTCGACAAGATAGCGCAGATACAGCACACTGATGATCGCCCTAGACAAGAAAATACTGAGCCTCGGATGACCAAACGCTTAACCACTTATTTGGCTGATGGAATTTATGACCTCTTTGAGGAGTGGGCTAAAGATGAACGCCGTTCAGTCAGCAGCTTGTCAGCATTCCTTTTGGAACAAGCGGTGAGAGAACGTCAAAAACAAATGCAAAAACAGTCCCCACCATCCGATCAGAAACAGGAGAAAAGTTGAGTGGACGCATCAAAGCCAAAGAAACCGGGTTTTTTGCGGTTTTTGGCGGCTGTAACGAAGTATTTGGCAAAAAAACCCGGTTTCTGACCACCCGTGCGTCCAGAACTATATGAAATTTATCGGCATAGACTTAGGTTGGAGTTCAGGAGCAAGCGGTTTGTGCTGTTTGAATTGGCAAAATAACCAATTAGAATTAATAGAGTGCGATCGCCCGCACTAGCCAGACTAAAGCATTTGGACATAAAGC
Organism: Microcoleus sp. S13_C5; assembly: GCF_036700845.1. Taxonomy (NCBI): domain Bacteria; kingdom Bacillati; phylum Cyanobacteriota; class Cyanophyceae; order Oscillatoriales; family Microcoleaceae; genus Microcoleus; species Microcoleus sp. S13_C5. The sequence continues at coordinate 27,220 of NZ_JAUBPR010000074.1, read as the reverse complement.
CAGAGGTTTGAAACATAAATTTTCGCCCCTCTCTCTGCCTACCACCTACATCTCTCGCCCAAACATCACATCACCCGTTTCCTGCTGGTATACGGACAGTGAAAATAGACCCTTTCCCCTCTTGGCTTTCTACCAAAATCTCCCCGCCCATCATCTGACAGTAGTAGCGGCTAAGTGTCAGCCCCAATCCGGCGCCGTCGTACTGTCGCGCCGCTGAAGAGTCAGCTTGCACAAAAGCTTCAAACAATTTGTGTTGTTGTTCTTCCGACATTCCAATTCCGGTATCTTTAACAGATAAACAAATCCAATCCGAGTCTTGAACATTCAGCAGGGGACAAGCGATCGCCCCAGAATCAGTTTCATCGGCAGCAATTGAATCGTCAATCGCCGATCGCCCTGCTGCATTCAATTTGCCACTTCCTGCAATGCGCCTGACACTCAGTTTCACCTTGCCGTTTTTGGTGAACTTCGCAGCATTACTAAGCAGATGTATCAAAACCTGGCGCACTTTTTTGAAATCTGCGTGCATTACGCCCACAGTTCGATCGCACTCAACCTCCAAAACATTGGCATTTTTCTGTAGCAACGGTTTCGCGGCACTCGCAACATTATCAACCAGGGATTCGATGTCAAACTCCTGGATTTCGAGTTTCATACCCCCCGCTTCAATTTTTGACAAATCAAGGAGATCGTTAATCAAAGATAGCAGATGCCCGCCTGCTTTTTCAATCTTCTGCAAGTCTGGTAAAAACTCATCAAATCCCGCATCCTGGGCATCTTCTGAAAGTAGTTGACTGTAGCCTATAATCGCATTTAAAGGCGTCCGCAATTCGTGGCTCATATTTGCTAAAAACTGGCTTTTAGCAGTGTTAGCGACGACGGCGACTTCCTTAGCTTGTTCTAATTCTTTTGTATGTCCCGAAACCCGCTCGATTAGGTGATTGAGAGAGGCAGCCAGAGAGCCGATTTCGCCTTGTCCGGTGACGGGAACTCGCAAGTCAAAATTAGACTCAGCGGCTACTTGTTCGGCCACCTGAGTGACGCTGATAACAGGTTTGGCGATCGCCCGACTCGTCCGGTAAGCCACCATTCCAGCCACCACTACCGACAGCAGCATACTAATAATGATTATGGCTTTTTCCATTCCTTGGGCGTCTTCCATCACTTCACCGCCTTGGCCCTCTTGCTGCTGGGCAATTTCGAGGATTTTGCTCAATTCCTCAAGGCTGCTGTTGAGCTGTTTTACACCTTCTCCGCTTTCGATTGCAAGCAATTTTCTGGCCGACTCTATCTCGCGAGGCGATAGTTGCGATTGCTGGATTGTCTGCAAAGTAGACTTGAGACTATCGGCGTAGGCTTCTAAATTTTCCGTGCAATCTTGCAGCAAAGTTTTGAGAAATTCCGGCTTTGCTGCCAGCCAAGCGGGTTGGCTGTCGGCAAACTTTTCTATACGCAACTGCATATTTTTTGCCTGAACAATACTCTTTACCAACTGCTCTTCTTGCTGTTTTAGCTTGGCCGAATTATCTACAAAAGAATCTAGCTGTGAACCCTGCAATTGTGCCGCCAGCGCTGCATCTTTAAAATTGCCGAGCAATTGCGCTTGTAGGTGAGCATCATTGAGTTGTTTTAATCCTTGGCCCTGGTAGTAATCGGCAATCACCAGTCCGCTCAGCGATCCAAAAAAGCCGATTCCTATTGCCAGCAAATACCCGTAGCCAATTTTTTGATGGATAGGCAAACCACCAATTTTAGATGGCCAACTTTTCCTGAATTTTAAGGATATTTTTTCTCCCAAATCATGGTTGAATTGTTTTTTCTTCACGGTCTCTACAGAAGCCACTTCTCCGGAAATAAAAACTGGCATCTGTTTACCTAAATTGGTATGTTTTGGGTTAACCTTTCGCGTTTTCACGTTTTTTTTCGGCGGGTTAAATGGTTCTAAGTCTGGATTGAATTCCCCCTGGTCTTCCCAAACGGCAACCGATAAACTTGCTTCGTGTCCTGTTTTTTTTAGCAAGTTAATTTTTGACATATGCAACCCCTGTCTTCTGTTAAAATCTACCACGCTCTTAAGTTCTCCAAACGGAAAAGCTTGTGTATTTGACTGTAGACATCTGCGAAAAAGCATCTGAAACTCTTGTCGAGTCAGAGGAGAAACTTAAATTCGGTTGATGTCTAATACCAATTTAATGTGAAGTTGCACATATCTCGATCCCCCTAAATCCCCCTTAAGAAGGGAGACGAAAGAGCGGAATCTTGTCCCCCCCTTATTAAGGGGGGCTAGGGAGGATCAGATTCTACAGGGCCTCATAAAAAATTGGTCTAAGAGATAATTAGGCTGTTGATGACTGTTGCCAAATTACTTTTTCGACTCGTAAAAGTCTGTAGCAGGCAAAAAATAAAAATTTATCCCCGCAGTGAATTATCCCTGCGTGGAATGTTACAGGCAGAAAATTCTCTCAGACCTGTTTTGCCTGTGAGTAGCCCAAAGCTGATATTGTCTGTTGACAATGCACCCGATTCCTTCGCTTTGGACTTTGGCTGCCAGCAATGCGACGATTGCTTGACGGTTTTTGTTGAGCATCCGACAACTTATTAGCACAGAATGTCACAAATGCAGCAGCCGATCGAACTTTTGCACCCTGGCGATCGACTTTTGGCATCGTTGCCCCGCAAAGACAAGTCTGAGGTGAAGTGTCGTTAGTAGAGTATAACTGTAGGGCTTACGAAAAGAAACCCGGTTTCTGCGAGTCAACTGTGGGCGATTGCGAGTTCTGGAGTTACGGTAGTCAATTCGATCGCCCGTGCTAGCTTACCGTCTCTACCCAAAGCTTCATCGGCCAAGTGTACCATCCAGCGATTCGGCTTGGCTTGGGGTCTGGCGGCGAGTACCAAGGCCCAAGCTTCCCGTTCTTTGCCACGACCCAACAGCGCAGCACAAACAGTCAAAGCTGTTGCCGTTGAACGGCTGATCCCACTTTGGCAGCAGATGAGCAAACTGCTTCCCTGCGACGGCATTTTGAGGGCAAACTCAATAATTTTCCGTACATCCTCAAGGGTAGGCAAGATTTGATCGGGGTCGTCAACGGGGGTGTCGAGGTCGTTAAACTCCAGGCACATTCGGTTCGGGATTTGATGAAAAGTTTTGGGGTCGGGCACACCCGGACTGCCGATGGAGATCAGGTATTTAATCTCGCGTCGCGCAGGGCGTTCAACAATGTATTGGCTGGCTTCTACTTGCGAAGCAATCAGGATTTCCGGGAGTTTTTCATCCGAGAAATCTGCAGAGACTGAGGGCTCAGAATCAACTGTTTCTGCCTGAGTGCTGACATCGGCGAAGTATTGGGCTGCCAGGGCACGAACGTCAGCAAATTCGCGATTTAAAGCTGTTTCCAGAGCCAAAATAGCAGCCGTTGAGCCAATTTGACCGAGGGATTTAACAGCTTTTTGGCGCACTCCAGAATTTTCGTCCCCCAGCAGCCGCACCAAACCTGCCACAGCTTCCTCTGTCCCAATTTCCCCCAAAGCAGCAGCAACTCTCCACCGCACATAAGATTCGCTGTCGCCAATTGCGCTCGCCAGTCCCGCGACGACCATTTTTTGCAATTTCGCATCTCCCTCTGTATTGATGTTCCCAAGGGCAACCGCCGCCCTGCCGCGCACGAAAATGTCTCGATCCGAGAGCGATCGGATTACGGCCACCATAGCCACCTCGCTGCTGATTTCCCCCAAGGCAGAAACTGCACTGCCGCGCACGTCTGAGTCGTCATGGTTGAGGGCTTGCACCAGCCCGGCCACAGCCGTTTCCGTGCCAATTTGTCCCAAGGCCTCGGCTGCTCTCAAAGAAACTGCATAGGAGTCAGGATCATCGTGAAGCAATTCTACTAAGCCTGGTACTGCCTCACAATCGCCGATTTTCCCCAAAGCCGCGGCAGCCCTAGCGCGGACAATGTGATTTTCGTCTCTGAGGGCATTCAGCAGCCCGGGAACTACCTCAGAAACGCCGATTTTCCCGCAGTTGACGGCTGCCCGCCAGCGCACCTCCGAGTCTTGGTGTTTGAGGGCTTTCAGCAACGCGGGAACGGCTGTTTTCGGGTTAATTTTGCCCAAGGCCCAAACAGCCCAGGCGCGCACCCCGGAGTCTGGGTGTTTGATGGCTTTGAGCAGTGCTGCGGCTGCTGGTTTCGAGTCAATTTCTCCTAAAGCCCAAGCCGCCCAAGCTTGGATTTGGGAATCTTTGGATTCGAGCGATCGGGCTAATTCAATTACTGCTGCTTCGGAGCCGATTTTTGCGATCGCTCGAATCCCATCAAGGCGCACTGCACTTTCTTTGTGGTTCAATGCGGCCACCAGCATCGGAATTGCCATATCGGAACTTGTTAGGGCCAGCAGTTGAATTTTGAGCAGCGGCGAAGTGGGGATTTTTTCGATTAATTTTATGGTGGCTATTTGAAATTCTGGCTTTACCGTTCCTGCTAGCTTCGAGCCGAGTTTTAAATTTACTTTTAGAGCTAATTTTACTGCCCGCAAAGCCAGACTTTGCTGTTCTACTTGCGGCAATATAGTCGCCAAGGTTCGCATCCCTTGTTTTTGTTTCAAATATTTTTGATGGAATTGAGCATCGCTGAGCTCGGGTAGCTGTTGGATGAGGCTTGCTGCTGAGTTCACTGATTTATCCTAATATTTTCGCGAGCGGTTGAGATTGCTCTTTTAAACTGTCTTTAAAAAATATGGCGTCTACAAAACGCTACTTCTAAAAAAAAGCTTGCACCCACTTCTAAAATATGTCTTATTCCACTATTTTTGCAACTCCCCAATTATTAATTATTGGGTTTGTTTGGGCAATGACCTTGATAATTAGTTGCGCTTGCTCATTGGCATCGCTGCGCTTTTAACTTGCCTAGCTCTGCTATATCATTTTATACTCACATCTTGCACCATTGCCAGCAAGAGGCTGTCCGGCCTGTTCCACAATAAAATTCACCCTTTGTGGAACAGGCCGGACAGCCTGTTAATCAAAGCTTATTGAGAATGGTGCAACATCTCATTTTATACCAACTTGGTTTGAAATAGCGATCGGCGCGATTGACCGAAAGCATCCAGGATACAAGCTCCCGGATTCATCCGTCCAGAAATAAAAAACCTGTATCCGATGAAACTTGCCGCCAAATTTATCCGTGGGGTCAATACTTCAATACTTCAATACTTCAATACTTCAATCTAAAATCGATTGACCGCAGCCAACCGGAAACAGCTTGATTGCGGGACAATCTCTCAACGAGCATAGGGCCCTTTTTTCAAAACCTTAGCCAAAGCGTTATCGTTCTCTCGCAAACCTTCGTAAAAAAACATCACTTCTCCTTGAATCCCGCAAGAGCGGTTGTAAGCAATTACTTGCAACAACAGCTCGGGAGTTATGGTATATTTGCTGGCTCGATTCGTCAACAAAATACCGGGCGACACGCACTTTACTTGCTGCCCGCTAAGCTGTCCCCCAATCAGTTTATCGACCAATTGTTTGTAAGCATTAAAATCGCGGCGATAAAACTGCGGGTGAAACAAATCTACCAAATTTTTGTCAACCCAAGCTTTAGAATCTTGCAAATATTCCACCAGTCCCCAGTCATAAGGACTCGGCGACATCGATAGCAACAAATCAGGATTAATCGCTTTCACTTCTCGGTGTAAACGAGCTACAAACTCAGTAATAATATTAGCACGCCACTGCAGCCAATGTGGCTCTTTACAATCCGATGGCGCTGCTTTACCACATTCTTCTCGATAGCGTTTAACCGTTTTTTCGTCGTAACCGCCTTCTACCGGAAACGCAATGCGATCGTCTCCTTGAACCCCGTTTACCGGATAATTCTTAGCAACTTCCAGCATCAACCCCAGCACAAAGTCTTGCACTTCCGGGTCAAGAGAATTCATCCAGTCAAAGTTATTTTTCTTAAGTAAATTGCCGCTGGCATCACGGGCGGTCCACTCAGGTTTTTTCGCCAGCAAATAACCGCCATTGCGATTGTAAGAACTCACAAATCCGTATTCAAAACAAGGAATAACTTTTAAACCAACTCTCTTGGCCTCAACACATATTTCTGCTAAGGGGTCGCGACCTTGATAGCGCGAGTCAATTTCCACCCCAAATTTTTCTCGCATAATTTTAGAAGGATAAGCCGTATAACCCTGACCCCAAATTAGAGGAAAAACGGTATTAAATCCCGTATCGGCGAGAAAGTCCATTGCCTCAGCAATTCGCTCTTTTGAGGTGAGAACTTTGCAATCAGTGGTGGGTATCCAAACGCCACGAATTCCACCAGGATTGTTAGTCGCAAACGAACTTGGCAGCGTTGCTGGATTTGTTGCAGCAAATCCAGTCGTCGCCAACCGCTGTTGGAAGGAAGAGGTAAAACTGCGAATTGCTGATTGGAAAGGTGTGAAAAATCCCATTTATTTATTCTTTTTTCCTGTTAAGGTGGGTATTGAACCCTCTACGTTATTATTGATTGGTAGCACCGGGTATTATTTATGGATAATAGCCGCCGAAGAACCGCCTATATTATTTATGGATAAGGTTCGTAGTACGCACCCTACATTCATTGGTAGCACCCGATATTATTTACGGATAAGGGGCGCAGTGCACGCCCCAAAATTGTACTATCCAGCTACTCCAGACAACTTCTGGCTCAAAGCTTCTTTCAAAAGTTGCGCCTTATCAGTTTCCTCCCAAGGCAAATCTAAATCAGTGCGTCCGAAGTGACCGTAAGCCGCCACATCTTGATAGAAACGCCCGCCTCTTTCAGCAGGTAAATTCTGCAAGTTAAATGCCTGAATGATTCCCGCAGGACGCAGTTCAAAATGCTGCTTCACAACTTCTAGAAGGCGATCGTCATCAACTTTCCCAGTGCCAAAAGTTTCGATCATCATGCTAACAGGCCGCGCAACGCCGATCGCATAACTCAACTGCACTTCGCACTTTTGGGCCAAACCAGCCGCTACGATATTTTTAGCAACGTAGCGACAAGCATAAGCCGCGCTGCGGTCTACCTTGGTGGGGTCTTTCCCAGAAAAAGCGCCGCCGCCGTGGCGGGAATAGCCGCCGTAGGTATCCACAATAATTTTGCGGCCCGTCAAACCCGAATCTCCTTGAGGCCCGCCGACGACAAATTTGCCAGTGGGGTTGACAAGGAAGCGAGTTTCTGAATCCGGCTTGACACTAATATCGGCAAACACGGGTTGGACGACAGCAGCCCAAAGGTCTTCTTTGATTTTGGCTTGAACTGCGGCTGTTTCTGTGAGGTCGCCGATCGTTTCGGTATGCTGGGTAGAAATTAAAATCGTATCTATGCCAACAGGTTTGCCGTCCTCATAGATTACTGTAACTTGGCTTTTGCCGTCGGGACGCAGGTAAGATAACTGACCGGTTTTGCGGACTGCAGCCAGTTGACGGCAAATCCGGTGCGCTAAACTGATCGGCAGAGGCATCAATTCCGGCGTTTCGTTGCAAGCAAAGCCGAACATCAAGCCTTGGTCGCCTGCGCCGATGGCGTCTAATTCCTCTTCACTCGATTGTTCCCGGCTTTCGTGGGCTGTGTTCACCCCTTGAGCAATATCGGGAGACTGAGAATCAAGAGCCACCAACACTGAGCAACTATTGGCTGAAAAGCCGTTGTCAGCGTGGATGTAGCCAATATCGGCTATTTTTTTCCGGGCTAATTCTATGTAATTTACCTGAGCTTTAGTGGTAATTTCGCCCGTCAGCAGCATTAAGCCGGTGTTGACGACAACTTCGGCTGCGACGCGGCTTTTGGGGTCTTCGGTCAGTAAGGCATCTAAAATCGTATCTGAAATTTGATCGCAGATTTTATCGGGATGGCCTTCAGTGACAGATTCGGAGGTAAACAGGTAGCGGCGTGACAATGATTATATCTCCTTAGATAGGGGCTCTTCCTGCGCGACATCCACGACCGACGAGTTATTTTTCCGGTAAAGGCCAAGAATGATCGCGTCTGGGCTACCGTCGAATTTTTGTCGATCTGCAGAGTCGTGTTGAAGCAGGTTTTGAGATTGGGTAAAGTGACACTACTATAGCAAAGTCAGTTCCGGGAAGTCCCTAAAAACTTAGATTTTGTAGGATTGTCGATCGATCTTGGATACCGCCCGTCTACCCCCTAACCTGACAAAGGTAAGATACAGTGAGGGTATCGCCTTGTGCAAGGACTATGGCAGGACTCCAAAAATCACCAAACTTGATCCAAACAGTTGCCGACCTAGATTTTCCCGGTGGCCCCATACCGCTTGACTCTCGATTTTATATCGATCCCTCAGGGGCCGAAGCCCTGGCCTGTACAGAAATTAGCAAACCCGGAGGCCTTGTTCGCATTAAAGCTCCCAGAAAAATGGGCAAAAGTTCGCTGATGCTGCGGATAATTCACCCGGCAGTCGATCGGGGATACCGCACAGTAACTGTAGACTTTCAGCAAGCCGACGCAGCGGTTTTTGCTAGTTTAGATAAATTTTTGCGCTGGCTTTGTTTCAATGTCGATCGGCAACTCAAACTTGAACCAAATATTGATGAATTCTGGGATGAAGATATCGGCAGCAAGGTAAGCTGCACTATTTACTTGGACAACTATTTGAGGGAAGAAATTGATAGTCCTATTGTCTTGGTAATCCACGAAATAAAGAGAGTATTTGAAGAGACCAATATTGATCAATAATTTCTGTCGGTCATCCGTTTTTGGTACGAACAAGCTCGCGCTAGCAAAATTTGGCAAAAACTCCGCACCGTTGTCATTCATTAGACATAAATTTATATTGCTTTGAATCTTAATCAATCTCCATTTGTAAGGATTCAGACCTAAACTTAAGGTATTAAAGATAGGGTCTGCACAGCAGGGTTAACCATCGCTTTTATAGCTTAGTCAAAAAACTCAATTACAGAACGTCCTTGAGGACGGCAAGTTTGTATAATTGTGAATAAATTGCCAGTATCTTGGAATCGTTCCATCCCACGGGAACCTCCACTAACTTTTCTTTTTGTGACTGCTCTCACGTAACGTTCGTTGGGCTGAATTATTATCAGGCGGTATCTCCGGGTGGTCTAAAAAATACCACCATTGATCGGTTTTATTTCGTAAGGAGCGTAACAGTTTACTTGCCTCCCCTCCGGAACGAGCAATCCATAAATGAATAGAAGATGCAACTTTTACTTTAAACTCGGATGTCCAACTCAAGAATTGCTCAATGTTTGGGATTTGTTGGAATAAAGAATAGTTGTGAAAACCTTCATCGCTCAGGCTGATAAATTTTGCCCCAATCTCTTGGTTATGTAAGCCGGGAACCTTAATGAGTTTCTTGAAGTGACGACATGATGCGCTAGGCATTTCTGTTGAGCTTTCAGCGCATAAGCACTATAACCATCAGAACTGAGTACACCTTCATAGTATGAACCCAGTATAGATATTAATTCAGCGCGAGAACGAGTATCAGCCGCATGAAATAAAGCGAAATCCTGATTGGCAAAAATCCATAACCATTCTTTTACCCCTTTGAGAACCCAAGGTGTTTCAACTGCACCATCTATTCGTTCATTTGTGGCTACCAGAGTTCCCGTCCCAATTTCGATTTCTCCGAGTTCCCACAAGAGTTCTTGTTGTTTTTCGTAGGATAAATGCCCGTAATTATTTATCCATCCTACAAAAGCTTGTAGTCTGATTCCTATATCTTGTCCTGGTACTATCTCTGGTGACCAGTCGGCTGTTTTTTTTTCGCCACACTTAGTACAAATACACGTATATCTTTGATATTCTACGATTTCAATTGGCTTGTTGACTAACTGTGCTACTTGCTGGGTTTCTATTTTTATTGGTCTCGCCCCAAATTCTCTCTGGCCACAGCAACTACACTCTTGGGGTCGTAAAATCTCAACCCTATCTACTCTGCTAAACCCTTTTCTGGTTTTTCCCGGATGCCCTGGTTGTCCTCCTGGTTTCCGTTTTGAAGTCTCGCCCTCGAATGCTTGATTCTCTGGTTTGTTCTGGGTTTTTTTGAGGATGTCTCCTGACGGTGGTTTTGAGGATATTTTGCTGTCTAAATCTCTACTAACTTTGAGCTTTTCTATTTCTTGTTCTAGTTCTACTACTCTGCATTTTAGCCGCTCTATAGCTTTCGCCTGCTCAATAGACCTATTGCCAAATAATTTTGTGCTATTGTGGAAAGTTTGGCCAATTTTATAATCTAGCAGGCTAGGCAAGTTTAAGGAGATGCCAATCAACCCAATAATTCAGGGTAAGCTCATCTAATTTAGTATAAATGGTACTTGACAAAAAGACAAATATAAAAAATGTGGTATTTACGTATTAGCAATTCTATAATGCTTTAAAAACTAAGTCATCAAGCGGTAAAACTCAATGGATAAAGGATTCCTGCCCGCCCGGCCAAAGTCTAAACTACTGAAGAAGCCCTCACCTATCTCTATGCAAGAGTTACAAGGAAGCTTATCAAGTTATTTTGATGACGTACCCGACCCGAGAGTGAACCGAACCAAACGTCACTTACTGAAAGATATTCTCGTCATTGCTATATTATCTACAATAGCTGGAGGTGAGGGATGGGAAGACATGGAAAATTATGGAATCAGTAAGCAGCAATGGTTGCAAAAATTTTTAGACTTACCCAATGGCATCCCGAGCGATGATACTTTCCGACGAGTTTTTGAAAAGCTAGACCCGAAAGTTTTAGAACAGAAGTTGACTCAATGGGTTAAACAATTAATTGGGCCAGTTCTCGAACAAGTTATCCCGATTGATGGAAAAAGCCTCCGAGGGTCTTATGACCGAAAAACTGGGGAAAAGAATTTACATTTAGTGACAGCGTGAGCGAGTAAAAATAGGTTGGTACTTGGACAAGTTAAAGTTGAAAACCATTCCAATGAAATCACAGCTATCCCAGCTCTATTGGAATTAATCGATGTCACTGGAGCGATTATTACGATGGATGCGATGGGTACTCAAACCGAGATTGTGCGGCTGATTCGTCAAAAAAAAGCCGATTATGTAGTTACTCTGAAAAAGAATCATCCAACCCTTTACAAACAAGTCAAAACCTGGTTTGAAACAGCCAGAGCTAACCAATTTGGGGGAATTGAAGTGAGTGAAGATTCCCGAACGGTAAAAGCACATCATCGAATCGAAACTCGAAAAGTTTGGGCGGTTCCAGTGGGGGTTCTCGGGGGGCTTTACAAACAAGAAGACTGGACAGATATTCAAACTATTGTTATAGTAGAACGTTTCCGTTATCTGTGGAACAAAACCACTCATGAAGTACAATTTTACCTAAGTTCCTTACCCGTAGATGCTAAAGCGGAATGGTCGCGTCATTCGTCAACATTGGAGTATTGAAAATCAAGAACATTGGGTTTTAGATGTCACTTTCAATGAAGATCGATCTCGCATTCGCTCCTTGAATAGCCCTCGAAACTTGGCTGTTATCAGACGGATGTCCCTGAATGCTGTAAATCAAGAAACTACTCTCAAGCGTAGCTTGCGACAGAAAAGAAAACGGGCTGCAATGAATGATGAATACATGATGCTTCTTCTCAAATCCTTTTGTCAAGGCTGATTGAGATGCTCTTACCCTGCCCAATAATTCAAAGTTTGACCTAAACTTGAGCAAACTTTTAAGGATAACACATACTTTTTTTGCAAGAGGTCTAATAATTATTTCTACCAGTTGCGGGCGTTGCCAACTGTCTTAATTTCTCACTGTCTAGTTGGGGAGGCAGATATTTTTGCATTGCTATGATAATACTATTCAACTGTCACCCTTGTCCATACCCCCTGACCTGAATCCTTACAGCAGAATTAGAGATAATGCTGGGGGATGAGTTTGCTGGAGTATTGAGTTCTGATGATTTTAGCGTCTACGCAGATGTTGAGGTGGGAGTTCTGCAGAAATGTTTAGCTCATCTACGGCGACATTTTAAGAAAGTTCTGCAGATGGGCCACGGTAACAACATTATCGTCGCCTCTGCGTTCTTGGATTTAATTGATCAGGCATTCCGACAACATCGAAAGTGGCGCCAACACCCTGAAGAACTCGATTATCACACTTGGGCGAGGGACTTTAAGGTCTCTGTGGCAGTATTGTTAAATACTTGGCAAGGTCATGTTGGTTATGCTGCTGGACTTTTACTGCGTTCATTACGTGAGAAAGCGCACCAATGGTGGTATTTTTTAGACCACCCTTCCATTCCTCCTGACAATAATTTGGCGGAACGTTCTGTGCTTCTCGGCTGTGACTAAGCGTAAGGTATCTGGCGGTTCCCGCTCGGTAGTCTCGGTTGAAACAAACTGCTGATTTGTTATCTGTGATTGAGACTTGTCGGTTTCAAGGTATTCGTGCCATAGATTTTTTCCGTGATGCTCTATGTGCCCATTCTTGTGGCTTATTTATGCCTTCTCTGATTCCCCAATCAAAGACCTGAATCCTTACCTCTTTTCTACGCAGTCAGCTCAAAAAATTAGTATTAATCTATACCTACAAATCCAAGCTCTAGAATTATAATGAAAAAAATTGAAAAAGTCCCCAAATTCCTGTAAAATTGCCATAAATAACCAAATAGTCGCGATCGAAAGCACTCAAAAGCGAAAAAGATCGCATATAAAAAAGAAAAGAATCAATTAGACAGAAAATAATGAGGTGAAACCCCTTGCAAAAATTAGCCAGCATAGAAAAGCCGATCGACTCAGGGGAAAAATCCATAGCAGTCAACACCCAAAAGGCTCAAACCTTGTACGAACGCGGCAACGCCCTAGAAGCGATGGGACGATTCCAAGCTGCGATCGAATCCTGGGAAGAAGCGATCAAACTTGAACCAAAATTTTATGAAGCGTGGTACAACCAAGGCGTAGCCCTCAAAAAATTGGGCCAGCTAGAAGAAGCGATCGCAGCCTACAACCAATCCCTGAAAATCAAACCAAACAATCCCGAAGCGTGGTATAACCGGGCCAACGTTTTGCGGAAGCTCAACAGACTCTCAGAAGCGATCGCATCCTACGAAAAGGCGATCGAACTCAACCCCAGCTACCCCGAAGCTTGGACGAACCGCGGCAACACACTCGTCAGCTTAGAGAAATTATCAGAAGCGATCGACTCCTACGACAAAGCCATCGCCATCAAACCCGACTACTGCGAAGCTTGGTACAACAAAGCATTTGCCCTCAGAAAATCAGACCAAAATACAGCCGCGATCGCCTCTTACGACAAAGCGATCGAACTCAAACCAGACTTGCATCAAGCCTGGTACAACCGCGGCTTAGCCCTAGCCGATGAAAAACTCTACCCGGAAGCCGTCGCCTCCTACGACAAAACCCTGCAACTGCGGCCGAATTCCGCCGAAGCCTGGAACAAACGCGGCAGGGCGATCGCACAAATGGGACAATTTGAAGAAGCGATCGCATCCTGGGACAAAGCCCTCGCACTCAACCCAAACGACAGCGAAACCTTTTACAACCGTGGCTTAGCCTTCGCCAACTTACAACGCTTTGAAGAAGCAGTCGCCTCTTGGGACAAAACCGTAGAGTTGCAGCCAGACAACACCGAAGCCTGGTACAACCGCGCCATAGCCCTCAAAAAAATTCAACGATTTACCGAAGCGATCGCCTCCTACGATAAAATCATCGCACTCAAACCCGACGATCCCAACCTGTACTATCAAAAAGCTTGTCTTTACGCCCTGGAAAAAGAAGCAGGCGAGCTCACAAACAGCCAGGAACTTGTAGCCAGCAGCATCCGGCTGGCGATCGAAAACTTATCCAAGGCGATCGAACTCAATCCGCCAAAATACCGGAAATTATGCAAAAATGACTCTAAATTGCATACAATACGGGAAGAAGTGCGGTTTTTAGCTTGATTTCAGGGTAGCTATGATTGATGGATACGGATGCCGCACTGCAACCTTTGTAGGCAAAACAGCACCATAAACCCCAATCATGCAAACCCTAGACAAAACTCAAGCAAAATTCGCTCAACTGGCAGCCCATCTCAGAGAAGTTACCGACATCGAATCAGCCTCGTCGTTGCTGCATTGGGATCAATCAACTTATATGCCCCCCAAAGGTGCAACTGCCAGAGGCCGCCAGTTGGCTACTCTTAAACAAATATCCCACGAAAAATTTACAGATCCAAAAATAGGTGAACTCCTAGAAGACTTGCGTTTCTACGAACAAACCCTCCCCTACGACTCCACCGCAGCCAGCCTGATCCGCATAGCCCGCAGAGACTACGATCGCGCCGCCAGAGTCCCCGCAACCTTCATGTCCGCACTCTGCCGCCACCAAGCCGACAGCTACGAAGCTTGGGCTGCGGCCAGGGCAGCCAACAACTTCGCAGCCGTTGAGCCTTACCTAGAAAAAACCCTAGAATTAAGCAGGCAATACGCCGAGTTTTTCCCCGGATACGAACACATCGCCGATCCGTTGATCGATCGTAGCGACTACGGCATGAAAGTATCCCTGCTGCGCCCGCTTTTCGCCCAACTGCGTCAAGAATTAGTGCCGATAGTCGAAGCCATCACCTCCCAACCTCCCGCCGACGACTCCTGCTTGCACCAAGACTTCCCAGAATCCCAGCAACTAGAATTCACTCGCAAAGTCGTAGAACGCATGGGGTTCGACTTCCAACGGGGACGACAAGACACCACCCTGCACCCGTTCATGACCAACTTCTCCATAGACGACGTGCGAATTACCACCCGCGTCTATGAAGACCACCTGGATCAAGCACTGTTTAGCAGCATCCACGAAGCCGGACACGCCCTCTACGAACTCGGAAATTCCCCGGAATTTGAGGGCACACTGCTTGCAGGTGGCATTTCCTCCGGCGTCCACGAAAGTCAATCGCGACTTTGGGAAAATTTGGTCGGGCGCAGCCGCGGTTTTTGGGAATGTTTTTACCCGCAACTCCAAGGCATATTTTTGCGACAGTTGGGACACGTATCCACTGACGCATTTTACCGGGCAATTAACAAAGTCTCGCGCTCGCTCATCCGCACGGACGCCGACGAAGTAACCTACAACCTCCACGTCGCCATCCGCTTTGACCTAGAATTGGCAATGGTAGAGGGAAAACTAGCAGTGCGAGACCTCCCCGAAGCCTGGAACGAACGCTATAGAACCGACCTCGGCGTTGTCCCCGCTACCGACAGCGAAGGCGCGATGCAAGATGTTCACTGGTATGTTGGTACGATCGGCGGAATGTTCCAAGGTTACACCCTCGGCAACTTGATGAGCGCCCAATTCTACGAAACAGCAGTAAAAATCAATCCTGAAATTCCCGTAGAAATAGAACGGGGAAATTTTACCGTACTCCACGACTGGCTCAAACAAAACATCTACCAGCACGGCCGCAAATACACTGCTGTCGAATTGATCGATCGCGTTACAGGTTCACCTTTAACTATCGATCCCTTTATCCGCTACATTCGCCACAAATACGGGGAGTTTTATGTCATTTGAGGGATAGCAACTTCTCTTTGCAGACTTTAAAATGACAAAAAAAGTAGCCGCTTAAAAAAATGGCGATACTGTTTGAGTATCGCCTAGTTTTACAGCGGAAATCAAAAGTCTTAAATAAGGGAGTATGTATGTCTGAACTCTTTCAGGCTGTGATCGCCAGCGACGAAAAAACCGACTTGCGTCAGTTTGTCAGCGATTTACGCGCTTTGGGAAACAAATATTTACTGCGAAACGACATAGTTAACGCTTTTGCTGCCTACTGCACCAAATACGAAAAGCCCCAAAAGTTCCATCAATCTTCTCATTTGAGCAAACTGATTTATTACGTTCAGGAAATTATTCTCGAAGATGATAGCCTTTGCATCCTGCTGCGGCCAAAAATTGCTGGTATAGAAATAGTGCGACTTGGAGACGACTTGACAGTCGAGCAGATGACTGTGCAAGAATTGCTCGATGTGCGCGATCGCTTCGTCAACCACTTTCACCCCCAAGAAGGCGACATCCTTGAACTAGATTTCGACCCGTTTTACGACTATTCCCCCACAATTCGCGACCCCAAAAACATCGGCAAAGGAGTGCAATTCCTCAACCGATACCTGTCCAGCAAACTGTTTCAAGACCCTAGACAATGGCAGGAAAATCTATTTAAATTCTTGGGTCTTCACCGCTACAACGGCGTACAATTACTAATTAACGATCGCATAAAATCCCAAGATCAACTTTCCGAACAAGTCAAAAAAGCCCTTACCTTTGTCAGCGATCTTTCTGAAGAAGAACCTTACGAAAGATTTCGATTGGTTCTGCAAATGATGGGTTTTGAGGCAGGTTGGGGAAATACCGCAGCCCGCGTGCATGAAACCCTAGGAATTCTGGACGAATTAATTGATTCCCCCGATCCCCAAGCCCTAGAAGCATTTATTTCTCGCATCCCGATGATATTCAAAATCGTCCTAGTTTCTCCTCACGGCTGGTTCGGCCAAGAAGGAGTTTTGGGGCGACCGGATACGGGAGGTCAGGTAGTTTATGTCCTCGATCAAGCCAAGAGTTTAGAGAAACAACTGCAAGAAGACATTCATCTTGCCGGTCTCGATAGTTTAGGAGTCAAACCTAAAGTCATTATTCTCACCCGGTTAATTCCTAACAGCGACGGCACGCGCTGCAACGAACGTTTGGAAAAAGTTCACGGCACTGAAAATGCTTGGATTTTGCGGGTTCCCTTCCGGGAGTTCAATCCCAAACTGACTCAAAATTGGATTTCTCGATTCGAGATTTGGCCTTATTTGGAAACTTACGCGATCGATGCAGAAAAAGAACTGTTGGCTGAGTTTCAGGGCAAGCCAGATTTAATTGTCGGCAACTATTCCGACGGCAACTTGGTAGCGTTTTTACTGTCTCGTAAACTCAAAGTTACTCAGTGCAATATTGCCCATGCGCTAGAAAAATCTAAATATTTGTTCAGCAATCTCTACTGGCAAGAATCAGAGGAAAAGTACCATTTTTCGCTGCAATTTACTGCTGATATAATTGCCATGAATGCAGCTAATTGTATTGTCAGCAGCACCTATCAAGAGATTGTGGGCCAACCCGATAGTGTCGGTCAGTACGAATCTTACCATTGTTTTACGATGCCGGATTTGTACCACGTTGTGAACGGGATTGAACTGTTCAGCCCTAAATTCAACGTAGTGCCGCCGGGAGTCAACGAAAGTGTGTACTTTCCCTACACGCGGATCGAAGACCGGGTGCAAGGCGATCGCGATCGGCTCAACGAACTGCTGTTTACTCTAGAAGATCCGGAACAAGTCTTTGGAAAACTCGACGACCCGCACAAGCGCCCTTTATTTTCGATGGCCCGGCTCGATCGCATTAAAAACATGACAGGCTTAGCAGAATTGTTCGGAAAAAGCCAGGAATTGCAAGAAAAATGCAACTTAATTCTAGTAGCTGGCAAGCTGCGGGTCGAAGAAACTGAAGACTACGAAGAAGCAGAAGAAATTAAAAAGCTCTACGCAATTATCGACCAATACAACCTTCACGGTAAAATTCGCTGGTTGGGAGTGAGGCTTTCTAAAAGCCTGTCCGGCGAAATCTACCGGGTAATCGCCGACACCCAAGGTATATTTGTTCAGCCAGCATTATTTGAAGCTTTCGGCTTGACAATTCTCGAAGCAATGATTACTGGCATTCCCACTTTCGGGACGCAGTTTGGTGGCCCGCTGGAAATCATTCAAGATGGGGTAAATGGGTTTTATATCAACCCGACTAACCACCAGGACACTGCCCAAAAAATTCTAGATTTTTTATCGAAATGCGAACACAATCCCAACTATTGGTATGAAATTTCAACGCGAGGAATTGACCGAGTTTACAGCACGTATACCTGGAAAATTCACACTACCAAGCTGCTGACGCTGGCGCGGACTTACGGTTTTTGGAACTACTCGTCCAAGGAAAACCGTGAAGATATGCTCCGCTACATAGAATCGCTGTTTTATCTGATTTACAAGCCAAGAGCAAAGGCTTTATTGGCAGAACACGCAAATCGATAAGTGGCGACTTTTGCTTCTTACGGGCGGGTTGTGTAAAAAACTTCGCCTCTGATGGCTCAACTTTTTACACAACCCGCCCGTAAAGATTTGTGAATGACAGCAGGTTTTCTACAAGAGGACTGAGGCTAAGAAACGCGGTTTCTACTAAAATATTGGCTTTAGTAACAAAACATCTCGGAATCAACCGGGTTTCTGAGGAATAGTGCGAACCCGTCCCTGCTTCCAACTCATAACTTCTGAGTGCGGCCGTCCCCATTGCCGAACTTCTAGAAGCTGTGGCAGGTATAGCAACCGCACCCGACGCTTATTTATAACGTTCTTAATGGCCCAAACCAATGCGGTCTATTACCCCTTCCCTCGGACTTCTTGTTACCCGATCGCGAAGTCGAAGAGCCTTCTTCTGTCTTAATTCTGCTATATGTCTCAGAAAGCAGTCCGGGTAATACAATTAGATTTAGAAACTTGAAAACAGGGAAACCTTGTCAAACCTCACTAACAGGATGAAATTTATGCGTGTGACTACTGTTACGATTTTCAGCTTGATTGCTCTGCTCGTTCCCGGCTTAACCCGAAAGGCAACCGCTGCTTTCGACTCCGAACCATTTGTGCAGGAACAGTACCGCAGAGACTTTACGGCTCCCGCCGATCCGGGTGCGTCAGCATCGCCCCAGGGAAATTCCCAAGCAGATATGTTTAATAAGCCTTTTTACGCGGGCGAGCAGGCGCCAGTGAAAAAGGAAAAAACTATCTCGGCGGGAGCTGACGGGCCAGAAGTTGCCGCCATACAGCAGCGCTTGCAGGTGCACAATTTCAAGGTGGGGACGATCGACGGTTCCTATGGATCTCGCACCACATCGGCTGTGAGTGCCTTTCAGCAGTCTAAGGGGTTGAAGGCAGACGGCATTGTGGACAAAGAAACTTGGACAGCTTTAGCAGCAGATCCGGCGCCTGCTCCTGAAACTGTGCAGAGCAATGCTCCAATTCTGAGCAATGCTGCTGTTGCCGGCAATCCTCCAACTCTTCTAAATAAAGGCGCTGTCGGTTCCAAGGTGAAGACGCTACAGGTGCGTTTGGAAATACAGGGTTATGATCCGGGCCCCATCGACGGCATTTTTGGCGCTCGCACTGCTTCGGCTGTCAAGAACTTTCAGAAATTTAAGGGTTTGACGGTTGACGGCATGGTGGACGAAACAACCTGGAAGGCGTTAGGCCAAAAGTAAGCGACGAGTGAAAAATACGGAAAATTGCTGTGGCGATAACTCATGATTGAACCCGGTGTCCCAAAATGACCGGGTTTCTCGATGTTGAGCGATCGAGCAATGTGGTCATCAGCCTGCGGATTTATCAGTGGGTCGCTTTATTCTATCTAAAACCTAAAATCTAAAATCTAAAATCGATTGACCGATCGCTCTGTTGTGTGCTATAGTAGTTAAATGTCAAAATGCGGATATGGCGGAATTGGCAGACGCGCCAGATTTAGGTTCTGGTTCCGAGAGGAGTGAAGGTTCAAGTCCTTTTATCCGCACTTAAAACTTAATAGTAATGTCGAGTGTTGTCGAGTTGTCGAGTGTCAAATTATTTGTCCGCGTTGACAGATTGCTGTTCGTGTCGCCAAATAATTTGACACTCTTGACAGATTGCTGTCCGTTTGACAAATATAAGGTAGTTTTATAGACGAGCTTGGTCACGAGTAAAAAAGAACTTGAACCTTCTTTCAAACCACCTACAACGATCGCTGAAACCGCGATGGCTTGTTGCGAGATCTTCAGTCGCAATAATAGAACTTTCAACCCATCCCTAGTCGGGATGGTCGTTGAAACATTGGTGGCGCGTTTAGCATTTCTGTACAGTAACTCATATTTGTGTAGAAGCGACTTCAATCACTGATTTTTATCTTAACTTTTTCAGTTTCTTCAAGTGCGATCGCCTCAAATTTTCCACCAACCGCCGCAACTGGTTCAAATTACCCGCTTCCCCGCCATACTTCCACCGCACGTAAGCTTGCGAAACTTCATCAATCACCTCAGCTTCATCACTTGCATGATTACCCCGCATTGCCTCAGCATACTCCAAAGGCGTTTGAGCTTTCTGCTTGGCAAAACCCCTACTCGCCAAATCCTTCAGCATTTCCTGATAAACCCCCTCCACCGGCGGCAACTTCGCCAGCCAGCGGCGGTGGCGCCACTTGCGCCACACTTGCCAAATTAACCAGCCAATAAAGCCAAAGGCGATCGCAGCAATCAAGCCAGTAAATAACCCCACCCAGCCCCTAGAAAACTGTCCCAGAAACCAGCCCACAATCAAACTTATCCAGCCAATTAGAAAACCTATAACTGAATCCAGCCCGCTTCTCAGAGGAGTCGGTAGCCAACCCGCGATCCACTTCCAAAACGATTCCAGCGCACTAAAAGTCTGGTTGTCTTCCACCGAAGCCGGAATCAGCGGATAACCAGGAATCGGATTAAAAGCAAACCAGCCGTGATTGGGAAAATATACCTCCGTCATTAAGAAAGCGTCGGTATTTTTCACAATATACAAACCTGTAAAGGGGTTGAATTCCCCCGTATCGAAACCGCCCACCAGCCGCGCCGGAATCCCGATCGACCTCAGCATAATTGTCAGTACCGTCGAAAAGTGGTCTGGATATCCCCCTGTAACTTTTTTGCCGCCCTGGGTGTTTTTATAGCCAAACAGAAAACCCTCGACTAAATCTTCACCTTCTTCTAAGTAAGGCAAAGCTTTTTCTATTTTGTAATTCGGATTTTGCTTTAAATATTGAGCCAAATACAAAGCTTTTTCGTAGGGAGAATCGATCGATCTATCAGACTTAGCTACTCTCGTCCTTGCTAGCAATATTTCCTCAGTTTTTGCCCGCACCTTTCCGGCAATTTCCGGTGGCACATCCAAATAGAAATTGCGAATATTTTTCGGGTAATTAGTACCCGTTTTTCCC
This sequence comes from Microcoleus sp. S13_C5, assembly GCF_036700845.1. Classification (NCBI taxonomy): domain Bacteria; kingdom Bacillati; phylum Cyanobacteriota; class Cyanophyceae; order Oscillatoriales; family Microcoleaceae; genus Microcoleus; species Microcoleus sp. S13_C5. Next base: position 6,197 of record NZ_JAUBPR010000074.1, on the reverse strand, counting down.
AACAAAGCTCGATCGCGAAAAGGTACATTAGAAATCACTGTATAAGTCACACCCTCTCCCAATTCCGCAGGCGCTCGCAAACCCCCCTCCGCATCAATCGCCACCTCTGGACTCGGAAAATAAAGTTCCTTCGGCTTGTTTAAAGCCGGAATCAAATTAGGCAATGGAGCAAGAATAGTATAACTTTGAATCACCTCTTGAGTCCGAGGCGCATTGGGAAACGGATTCAGATAAAATTGATAAGACCACCTAGGTCTATTCAGCTTTTGAGCTTGTTCGTTGCGAGAAATTTCCCAACCCTGACCGGTGTATTTGTCGAAGCCTAATACTCGCCAAAAACCCGCAGCCTGCGATCGCACCCGCATCACCACTTGAGGTTTCATTTCCCCCCGCAAATTTTGATTAATGCGCTGGTTGAAACCGTAATAAAAAGTAGAGTCCACCTCTCCTGGTCCTTTGTCAGGGTTTCTCCCCCTTCCTCCGCCAGTTCCTTTTTGATTTCCCCCTCTGACATACCCCGGATTCAGAATGCTGCGCGAGTCAAACTCCCCCTGATATTGAATAGGAGCACTCACCGGAAAAGTCCGCAACTGATAGCCAGGGAGGCGCGGCAAAAACGCAAAAATAGTCAGCCCCAACCCGACAGTTATCAGCAGCAGCCAACCAAAATACTTTGGGGATAAAGTAGCAGCAAATAGCGACAGGCTTTCATTTTTCCCTTTACCTTGTGCTTTTTCGCCAATGGCTTCTGGCTTCAAAAATCCCAAGCGCGATCGATAATCCAAAACCAAAGTCGGAAGCGCTAAAGCCAAAAACAGCAACAACAGCGGCCCAAAAGTCAAGGTTTGGCTGAGAGTCGCTGCTACCCCTAACAAAATTAGCCCGATTACCATCGAATAGCCCAAATCCTTACGGCGGGGCAAATCGAAACTGTGCAGCACTTGAAGTTGGATTAACAGTTGCGCCAAAACTAACCGCGTATCATTCAATTCTCCCACCAAGCGGCTAAAAAAAGCGAACAGCGCCACCAGCATTCCAATAGCTATGCAGAACTTAGCAGCTACATTGCGATCGCGGCGGCGGTACCAACTCCAAGTTGCTCCCACAATACTAACAGGCACAGCCCACAGGTTCAGGGGTTCTTCAGCAGCAACGTCAGTAGCCACAATTCCCACAATTACCAACAACTGAACTAGGATTCGCAGCAGTAAAGAATCCTCAATCACCGGCGGAGGCATGGCCTCAATCTGCTCCCACAGCTTACCCAAAACAGGTATATTTCGCAGGTTATCAGTTGTCATGTGCACCCATCCAACGATTTTAGATTTTAGATTTTAGATTTTAGATTGAATCCACAGATAAATCTGGGTTTTAACTAATATCTAAATCTTATTTCTCTGTCATTAGATTTTAGATTTAATCCACAGATTAACTTCACAGATGAATCTGGGGGCTTGAACTAATATCTAATTTTTTTGCTTTCCACGACGACAGAAATCGAGGAATTGCCTTTGTTTTTGTGTGAGGTCAAACCAGCGAGTAAAAACCTAAATTATTTACTCTAATTAAACCTTTCTAGTTGCTATCTTGTCCGGTTAAAATTGGACGAATAGCAAACATCAAAGGTCTTGTCTCGAAGTTTTGGAATCGAACTTCTAGAGCATAAGTCTTGTTCGGTTGTGGGTCAAACAACTCCACACTTAAATGCCCGGAATTCGGACGATGTGCTGTTGCTTCGGCATCTCCTCCCTTGAGTTCCAAACTTCCTGCCCCTGGAAATTGGCACTCAACTCTTAAACACGGCATTGGCTGTTCTCTGTTGCGGTTCGAGAGGTATTGAGCCTCCAGAGTCAGCGCACCCAAACCAGTCAGCCACTCCCGCGAAATCGGCGGCTGATTCACAGGACAATCCAAAGTTAGAGACTCAATAATTTCCTTGGCTGCCAACAGCGACAGCACCATTTGTTGATCGGTACTCGCTGCTTCGTAATTCGGGAAATCTTCTAAATCTAGAAGTCCCCGCAAAGAACCTCGGAGCACTAAACCAGCTAACTCGTTGAGTTCCTGAGACTGGCCCGGAAACAAGCTATCTACAGCGCGAACTAACTTCGAGCCTTGCCGCAGCGACGACATTACCAGTTCCTGACAAGGTTCTAGCAGTTGAGCAAAAACCCCTTGGGCGATCGGAATTGGCAGGCGGCCCCACCTGATATTTTGTAGTTGGGGAGTCCAGAGGTGTAGGGGGGGAACCCATTGCGGGGCTACATCGTCTGGGTAATCGTGGTCGTAGCTTTTGAATTCTGTTTCCCAGGGGAACAGCGGCGGGTTAGATTCAATTTCGGCTCTAAGCCTTTCTTTTAACAAGGTCTGAAAACGGTCTTGCACGGTCGGTATTTCTCCAATTGTCAGCGGTTGTGCGGGTGCATTGTTGTGCCCCCCCACTTGATAGTCCAGCGGGTCTGGTTCGTCCCATTCCCAGTATTCCACCCCGGAATTGTCTTCTGTGTCGCCCCACTCTTCTGAGCGAGGGGATGGATTGAGGTTTTCCTCATCTTCGTTAGAGGTATTCGCGATCGGCGCCTGCAATATCCAGTCTAAAAAATGGCGCTCGAAAGCCTCTGCATCCCTGTTCGTTTCGTTATTCATCACTAGATGCCCCTTCTCCGGAATCTGAACGATTTCGCAATTCCCAGGCAAGTTCCAGCAATTTAAACCACCGTTTCTGTACCTGGGCTACCGTGCTGCCGAGGGTTTGCGCGATCGCTGACTCTGACAGACCCTGTTGTTTCAACTTTAGCAAACGCTGTCCCTCTGGACCAATTTGCTCGCCAAAAGCGTGCCACTGAGAAGGCAGCAAACCCAAATTGCGGTCTAAGTCTGCTTCCAGCCACTGGTGAACGAGTTCCCAGCGGTGCGACATGGCGAACCTGAGCAAATGGTACTTGAAGCGCTGCTGCAAATAGTCTCTTTGGCGGGGAGTTATGCCCAAAAGCGACTCTATTTCGTTAGTCGGCAAGTCTTGCAAGCGCAGCACGAAGTAATCGGCGCAGTCTTGTTGATTGCGCTCTTTCAAGTAACCCACTAATTCGTCAATCACGTTTTGCCGCAGAGATTCTGACTCGTCGCCGAGGGGACGAATTGCCGCCGAACCCTGTCCGGCCATCGCTTCCCGGACTGAGTGCACCGAGGTGTCGTTCCAAGTTTGGTCAGAATCTGAAGCCCCTCCGTCGGCGGCTTGTTCCATATCTACGGAGGTTTCTTTGGGCTGCTGCTGGGAAAAGGTTTGGGCCCGTAAAATAATTAGTTGCTGGCTGCGGTTCCGAGGTAAAGGAATGCGCCGCTTGCCGAAGCGCTCTACAAAGGCCATGTACTCTGCTAGTTCTAAGCGAGTGCGGGGACTATAGGTAGGTGGCAGTTGGGTTTCGCGCCGGAATGCCTTTAAAGCTTCGAGATAAAATCCTTGCAAAAAATCTTTGATCAGTTCTACTCGCGCCTGATAGCTAGACTGCACCTGCGGAGGGGTGATGTAGCGATAGACGATCGCGCTGAGGGTACTGTGCAATTCTACTCGCCCGGGCCCGGAGCCTAAATTGTAATAATGCAGGCATTGTTGCAAGCGGTGCTGAGCGAGGCTCTGGGCTGAACCTTCTATATCTCCGGAGGCTTGAATCCGCTGGCTTTCAGTGCATATCCTGTTGACTTCTGCTGCGAGTCGCCCTGCTACATCTTGGCAGTTCTGCTCAGACGCGCGAGTGGACTTTTTAAGTTCGTCTAACAGCAGTTGAAATATGGTTTCCACGCTCTGGCAGATTTCCCGCATGATGGTTTACAGCTAACAATGAAAGTAGCACAGTTAGTAAAAGTATGGATAAATCTTTCCTACCGCTACTTTACCCCGTATTCCCCACATAGGACAAACTGCAATGCCCTCGATCTCCCCCTTCGCGCAAACACAGAGGACTGTTTTTTTTATCTGTCCTGGAGGCGCCATCCGTTAAGAACCAGGTTTAAACAGTTGCCATAACGATGGTTCATCCGAGTGTCGGGTTTGACAAAGGCTTCATGGGAGCCCAAAACGCTACACGGCCGTTGATACGTTCGGCTTAATGCTGTGGTGGTCACAGCAGCGCAAGTGTTCCTGAAGGTGAAGCGAGCACACAACTTCTCCCGGCGGTTTACCAGATGGGACAAAGGGTTTCACTGCTGTATTTGATCTGCGTCTTCCGCCACTTTTGCCATACAGTTTCGACGGCGATCGCCCGTCTGTTTCTGGGCAGCATCCTGGAACTTCGATTTAACGGTTTGACTCAATATCATTTCTAGCATCCCAATCACAGAGGTCAGCACCGCTCATGTCCGAAAATCTGTTTCCTAGCCTTCTAGGATAAATGGGGTTATATTTAATTGCAAGTCCGTTATGCCCTCATTTAAAGCAGCCCGCACAATTAAGTGTGGGGGAGGTTGGTTAACTTCGGCATAAATTCCTTGATTTTTACTAGCAATCAGAGTGCAGCCTTTTTCTCTAGAGGGATTGAGCGGGGGGTCACCTGCCGCCCCATCCCTGTGTTTGCCAAACAAAGAGCCTCCAGAACAATAAGTTTAATTGCATCTATCTAAGGGTATCTATATGGCGTACTTTAACCTGAAATGCCGATATTTTAATAAAGTGCGATCGTCTTCGATCGTCCTCTGGGTTGATGTAAGTGGCTGGCGAAATTTGTTCTAATAGTAAAGTTAGAGTTGAAGGAACAATTTTCAATGCGTAAGTTAAACATAGGTCTATCTGACGAGCAACGTGCAGGCGTTATCGAACTATTGAATCACGACCTGGCAGATGCTTATCTGCTGTTAATCAAAACCAAAAAGTATCACTGGGATGTAGTGGGCCCACAGTTTAGATCGCTCCACCAGTTGTGGGAAGAACACTATCAGGCGTTAACACTAAATATCGATGCTATGGCTGAACGGGTGAGAACTTTAGGTGGCTATCCAATTGGTACTGCTGAGGGTTTTCTGAAGTATGGCTCGATTAAAGAACATATCGGCGATTTGCCTTTGGCTACGGAAATGGTATCGCGTTTAGTTGACGACCACGAACTGATTATTCGCAATCTCCGCCAACACGTCGAACAGTGCGGTGAAGAGTTTAAGGATGACGGAACCGCAGACTTTTTGACTGGTTTGATGGAACAGCACGAGCAAATGGCTTGGATGTTGCGATCGTTTATTGAAGGGGAATCCCTTTCGCCAGACGGCCAGCACCCAAAAGCTCAAACGGCTACAGCTTCTCACGCTTAGAGAGATTAAGTAGACGGAAGAAGGAAGTTCGGCAACGGATTTTGTAACGGATGTAACGGATGTAACGGATGTGAGTCCGATGTCTGTCGGAAAAAGGAAGCATGGAAAATTGAGATTTTTTTATTTAACCCTCTTTCCTGATTCTTGAGCGAGCAAGCTGGCAGAATTAAACGCCCTCTAGCTTCCTAAAAAACCCGGTTTTTTGAATAAACCGGGTTTTTCAATGTTGGATTTATGTAGATTTTCGATTTCCTAAACTATTGAATCGCATTCTTTCGTATACCTGCGACGGCAACATCCTGTGAGCCTTAGTCCGCGTCTCAATCCTAGCAATTGTCGTCCCTTCACTCGATTCTGATGCTTGTTTTAACTCTAACCCAGATTTAGTTGGCGCTGGAACTATTATTTTTAATATACTTTCTATTGACAGCAGATACAAATTGTGCCGCAAAAGTGCCAGTGATAAATCTTCTTTGAAAGCTCGATACAGCCAAGATAATGTACTCCGGTGGTTGCCGCTGCGGTTGCTTTTAACAGCTAAGTAAATGTAAAAATAGCTGCTAGAGCAGCGATAAATGCTGCTGGGAATTTCGGGATGTTGCTGTCGGACATCGGCCATAATTAAAGAGTGAGATTTTGCCATTGCTGCATAGTTGCTAGACATACTGCTGGCAATCTGCCGGTAGCCAACTAAGTATTCTGGCACGACTTTAAATTGATAATGTTCGGCTATGCGGAGGTGAAGTTCCCAGTCTTCGCAGCCTTGAGCGTTTTCTAGTTTAAGTTTGCTCTTGTAACCGCCGACTTTTGCAAAACAAACGCGGCTCTACCGAACCTGGTATGTAAAACTAACTAGCAAAATGCCAATGTAAGAAGCTCCTAAGAATAAAGTTGTCAAA